>JARIAN010000083.1 GCA_029257865.1 Phocaeicola sp. | reverse complement strand
TTATCAATTCATAACAAGCCTTCGGGTATATATAGTATTTTACGACTAGTTTTTGAAGATGTTTTTAATTTTATAATCTTACCATCCTTCAGTTTACACTCTACAACACCATGTGATGTATGAATTTTGAAATCAACATCCCATGACAAAGGCCACGCAGGAAAAAGATAAATTATGTTTGGAGTTTCCTGTACAAGCATCCTTTGAAATGCAAACGAGCCTGAACCGAAATGGTCAAAATCGGGACATGAATCTGGATTTTCTCTACCAAACAACGGAAACCTGCATTGAGTTGATGACAATTTAAAACGCTTTTCAAGACCTTCAACAACTTTTATAGTATCTCCACAATATGCCCAATCAATCTGATCTTGTGTCCAACAAGCACAGCCAAAAGCATCTTTTACTGTTCTTCTATTCATAGTATTTATAACAATCTCTTCGTTTCCATGTGCCTTACCATAAAGATTAAAAGGAAATACTGGATATAATTCACCATTTTCAGCATTCATCTTATATTCATACTTCTCGGCAGGTAATATAAACTGTTTGCCATCATATGTTGATAATGGAATTTTCGGAAGTATCTTTATTATATTATTCCACAATTTACAATCATTATCATTCCCATATTTTAAGCTCAAAAGATTTTTAGCGCAATAAGTAAGCCCAGATATATCAGGAGTCGGATTTTTAGCTTTCCAGAATGTTTCAAGAACCATAGCTGGATCTAATACCAATTTCCCTTTTTCGTCCTTTTTATAATGATTAATATAAAATCTAATAGCTTCTCTGGCATATGGAAGTAATTGTTTTTCCACAAAGCAACAATCTTTTGTATATTCAGCATAGTTTATCATCATTGCAAGAAGTTCTAAAGTACTGGTAAAATACATATCATGATAGTGACCTGCCATAGTTCCCGGTTCTGCTTTTAATGGTTTACCAATATTTCCACAGTCTCTTTCCATACCAGTAGGTTCTATATTTTCTCTAAGATACGCACCATCATGCCCGAACCACTCTTTTGTAACAGCTTTTCTATGTGGAAGCAAATTGAAGTAATAATTAAAAAACGGCCTTATCAAATCTGTATCACCGCTTCCTAATAGTGGCCAATACAAATGTCTCTGATTCTGAAACGTAAATCTCCTTCCCCATAGTCTATCATCAGGATGAGAAAGCAATCCGTACCTTAAAGTATCTTTATCGCCACTTCTCTTTGTCTTGTCTTCAAAAGAAAGAAGAAGTTGTTGAGTAAACAATCCTCCATTAAATTTTACAGGAACCGCCCCTCTCCCCTGGGTTGCCATAAAATACCTGAACATCTGATAATTCTGAGATATCAAGGCAGCTATATCCTTTTCTTGACGCTTGCCATTACTATGTTCTCCATATAACACTTCACGCTCATTTTCTGGTAATCCTAATTTCCGCAAATCATCTTGACTCTCGTGTTATAAAATGGATATTTTGTAAAAATCCCGAATTTCAACGATTCATATATAACATGAGAGTCTGTTTGATCTTTTTTAAGCATATCTTCCCCT
>JARIAN010000091.1 GCA_029257865.1 Phocaeicola sp. | reverse complement strand
ACAGAAGGATTATAAATTTTATTTGCATAAGTAAGTGATCAAAAATATTATTATATTCAACATAAAATATTAATATTGTCTCATGATATTCTAGAATTTGAATCATAAAACATATTAAAGTACTTGAATTAAGTGAGGCTGATTGCCTCAAACTAGAGAAAGGCTATCATAATGGCCTACTAATAACTATCGTATCAGATGTAAATCCATATTACTGAAGTCATCAAGAAAATCAGCCTCAGAAATAGCTGAAATATTTGATGTAACAGTGCTAAAAGTATACTATGGATAAAACGTTATAGAGAAAATGGTATCAAAGGCACGTGAGACCTGTGAAAAGGCTTCAGGCAAAAAGGCCGGTGACATTACCTTCAAACGTTTTTTTAGAAGCATTGGTGCAAGATATAGGCGAATAAGAAAACGCCCAAGGGGCATACCCTCACCGCAACTCTACACATACAAGAAAGAGAAGTTGCAAGAACTTGAAAGCCTTGATTCCAAAGGTAAAATAGAACTTTATTATGCTGATGAAAGTCATGTATGTACAGATGGTTATGTACCTTACGGCTGGCAGTTCAAAGATGAGAATGTCTATATTCCATCCCAAAAAGCTGCAAGACTTAATATCTTTGGCATGATTGCCAGAAGAAATCAATATAAAGGCTTTACAACACAAGAGTCCATCAATGCAGACAAGCTAGTGGATTTTCTTGACAGGTTCTCTTTTGAGGTAAAGAAGAAAACAGTGGTTGTCCTTGACAATGCTTCTGTCCATAGAAATCGGAAGATAAAGGAAATGAGAAAGATATGGGAGGATAGAGGATTATTCCTTTTCTATCTTCCACCATACTCTCCGGAACTTAATCCTGCCGAAACTCTGTGGCGCATATTGAAAGGCAAATGGATAAGACCTGCTGATTACAATACTAAGGACTCGCTTTTTTATTGTGCAAATAGGGCACTGGCATCTGTAGGTACGAACTTATTTGTAAATTACTCATATGTATAAAATTAATTTTGAATAGTTACTTATTATAATTACTTATATGATTAATATAAAACTCTTTTAAGCCTAGCAATTTCATCTTGTGATGTACCTCTCCCCTTGAATTTGTCAGAAAGGCTCTTAAATTTGTATGTGATAGAAAACTTGATAGCTCGTGTATTTCCTATTGAACTATCCATCATTAATAGATTATTTGTTTCTACTTTTATTTTCTCACGCCCTGTATTTAAAATATCTCTACAATCTAATTTCAACAAAAGTGCCTTGTTAAAAAAGGATTTAGAAATAGTAAGTCCAAGATTTTTGTAACCATACGTATATCCTGTAGCATAATTGCCATTGATTCGATACCCAAACGAAAGCCATATATTCCAATCTCGCTTGAAACTAAATCTATTATTTATAAAAAATTCTCCTAAAGGCTTATTGTATTTTTCCTGATTGATGCCATATTTTAAGTTCTGATATTGTACACTAGCATTTAATATCGGATGCCATATACCGCAATGAAAGCTATAAGAAGCATCTAAATAGTAGCAATTGTATTTAGGCAAGTTTATGGGTTTAACAATCAAAATACTTTCATCTTCAGAAGAAGATTGGTTGACCTCGAAAATACCATTCTTAATAAACTGTGCCCCTAAAGAAACCATAAGTTCTCTGTACATCAAGTCCATATTTATATCAAATGTCTGTGTACTTTCCAAATAAGGATTTCCTTGCCATCTTGTTTTAGAAGATGTGTAAGTAGTAACATTCCCCAAACTTGCATAGGATGGACGTTCTATGTATTCTCTTAAACTAAGCCCTGCTTCAATATTACCTAAGTCATAGTTAAATGTCAAATATGGAAGCAACGTGGTATATTTTTTGGATTGTTCTTGTATTTTTCTCCCATGTTCATAATAATCAAATCGTGTATGTTCTAACCTCACACCTGCAATAAGAGACATATGCTCCCATTCATGATTATAATCAGCAAATACGGCTGCTAATAACTGCTTATTTATATTATCTACATCCGACAATTCTTTTTCGTCATTTTTCTGTAACATTTGTTGAACACTATTTAGGGTTGTCCGATGATACTCTGCTCCAAAATTGATTGCATTTTCCTTAAAATGCCGATTGAATTTCCACTGAGCGGCCAACAAATTATATGAATCTTTAGTTGTGTAAACAATAGGATTGGTTTTGTGGCTTTCGTTTATATTTGATAACTTATCAAATAATCCTCTACTATAATCAAAATTAAACTCAGTTAGCCAAGCAGCAATTTTGCCATTATAATAGGCATTAATATATTGGCTATTAGACTCATTTTGAAACTTAGATTTTGTCGTATAAAAGAGATTACTGTCATCCACATTTAAATTCTGTTGTTCCTTATTACTAGGAACTGTTGCATACTCATACCTTACTCCCCAAGAGTGTTGTTTCCAATCATAGCTAATTCCACCACTCACATGAGCATTTTGACCATTCGATGAAACATCTCCTCTATATGATGTTTCAGATTGTTTAGTTGTATATGCGGTTCGCCTTTCATAATCACGTCGATTGTCCAGAAAATCGCCATTAATGAATACATTAAGTCCATTATAGTTATATCTAAGTTCTCCTCCAAAGTATTCTGAAGTTCTCTCCCTCATATTCACGTAGCTTTGCATATTTATCTCAAATCCTCTATTTTTAGTTCGGATTGTATAAATTTTAACTACAGCTTTGACTGAAGACGAATACTCACTACCAGGTTTCGTTATTATATCAATATGTTTTATTGAATTAGAAGATAATCGCTCTAATTCACTTTCATCTTTTACCAACCTATTGTCAATATAGATAACAGGCTTCCCCTTTCCTAGTATTTGGATACCATCTTCTTTTTCGACAAATAACGGTAAATGTGAAAGAACGTCATTAGCATTTCCTGTATGGCTTAAATAACTGTTTTCTATATTTGCACTGATACCATAATTGTTTTTTGAAACTATTTTTTTATTCCCTCTTACAATAACTTCATTCAATTCAATATTATCTGGATGCAATATAATTGAGTCTATTTTAGAATTAGTGTGTATTTCAACATATTTATCTATATAGCTAACGTAGCTAACTTTAAGTATGTATCCTTCTGTATCAACTCTGTTGCCAAAAGAGAAATGTCCATTTGCATCTGTGATTGTACCTTCGACAAAAGAAGAATCTGATTGTAAAAGCAATAATGCATTTGCATATTCAATCGGTCTATGACTTTCATCAAACACATAGCCTTTAATACATTGCGCTTGTAACTTGGCAATCAGGAAAAGTGATACCATAATAAATAAAAATAATCTGCTCATAATATTTTTTTACACTCACTTAAGAGTAAGAAAATCGTCATTTGAAATTATTAAAATATAGTAGAGTTTATACAGAATAAGGAATAGGGCTATTGGTTATCAGTACCCTAAACCTTATTCGATATAATGTCTAGTCAATTATACTTTTTCTGGAATGAGATGTGCTTGATTTTACAGTCAAATACAAATGGCTGTTATGTTCCAAAATAAATACGTTTTCTCTCAACAACCACTTACCTGAACAAAACTCAGTACAACAACTATGTCCGCATAGTTACTGATATGCGAAACATTTCACTTACTTGAATCAAAAGTTATCAAGTTGGGCAACTTATAACCGCGAGATTCTATAAGACTTAATCATTGTTATGAAATCGCATAAGGTCAAGCAATATCATCTTGGTTTAACCAGTGAATCTATAGCCATAACAACTCTTACAACCGACAACTAGACCCGTAATACTTGATGATTACACATTAACTTCTCCTTCCGCATACCATTCATCTCCTTGTATTCGGATTATGTAAGTACCGGAAGCTAAAACAGTAAAATCTGTATTCAATATTGGGGAGTAGCTTTCAAGAGTTCCATTGATATTATAAAGAAAAACCTCAGCTTCCAATGATCCGATTCCGATTACTTCTATTTTGTGCATATCAGAATCATAAACTACCTTTATTGGCAGTTCCATCGGTGTACGATTTACTTCCATGTCTTTTTCAGGATTAATCTTACCATGTAAATTCATAAATATTCCACGTTGTTCTGCAAAAGCAGTGTAACTCATTACTAATAGTAGCCCAAATAAAATAATTGTCCTTTTTATATTCATCATTATTGTTTTGTTGATGCAAAATTATTGCTAATAATGTTTTCAACCAAAGGTGAAAGTTTTACATGTGAAAATTTATTTTGTTGATTTACAATTGGTTATAATATTAATAATACAAGGAATTTTACAATGCTCTACAAAGTTTTACGAACTATGTCAAAGTAGACTTTTTGCTTTATAATTACTCAATATTCATGATACAGTATAATAATACTTTGACTTTCTATTAACAGACTATTTGACTTGATTATAAAAAGGAGTGATATAGAAATAAAATACTGAATGGATAATGGTTTTTAATATAATAATAACGCCGTCTTTATGATAAAGGCGGCGCAACTATTGTTCATCATCTTTGGTTCTGAACTTACTTTTCTAATATTTTCAACTGTCGGCGGATATAAAGACCTATATTAGTCTCATGCTCGTCTATGCCCAGCTTCTTTCGGATTTCATGACTTATGATGTAATGACGTTTTAACTGGATATATTCTCCAACTTCTTTACCACGTAACCCAATTGCATATAAACACAGATAATTAATTTCATCAATTGATAGTCCATGCTGTTCGAGATATTCCATAAACTTGGGATGCGATGCAGTGAAAGCAATACGAGTTGAATCCATGAACTTTTTTTTATCATTATGAACTGTCTCTATCCACTTATTGTATGGTTCCGCATAGCTATCATTATTTGTTATCTCTTTTGCCAATAAGCCATTGAGCATATCAAGTCTAATCTTGATGACATCTTGTATTTGTTGTGAAAATTCTGATAGTTTGCTCTGCAGTTCCTTTAAATTATCACGTTCACTTACTAATTGAGAGATCTCTAATTTAAGATTTTCTGTTTCCAAGATTTTATTGTCACGTTCCAACTCTACTCTTTCTTTTTCTTTGCGCAGATTGTCTTGTTCAAGTTTCAAATTCGTATTCTCTTTTTCAGTCAGGATACGTCTGGCCTTACTACGATAATCTTGGTAATATAACCAGCCAACCAGTATGAATAACCCCAATATACTACATAAGGTTACCCAAATAATTCGGTCTCTATTATGAATTTCAATTAAGTTTTCAATCTTAAGTTGATGCTTTTTGTCAGAGAATAGCAGATCTTGTGAGAGCAATTCGCTTTGATAACGTTCCAGCATGACAGAGTAATCCTTATACAAACTTAGAGCTTGCTCATAATTACCTTGTTTCTCCATAATTTCAATTTTAATTGAGATATATTTGAGAGAATCCAAAGATGAAGTGTTTGGATTGATTCTCGATAGAAAATTTATAGCTTTATCACACTCACCAATTTTTGCATATCCTTTGGCAAAATTCATTGTCTCATCTGATGTCAACTCTGTGTTATGATATTCATCTAAAAAGGACTTGATGTCATCAGATGAACAGAATTCAATAGTATAAGACAATAAAGAAGAAAATAGATATGTTTTTCCACCAGGATTCTTTTGTGCCAAAGGTATGCAAATAGACAGAAGGCTGTCTGCTGCTGATTGGTTATTCAACATAACATAACCATCAAGTGCATTCGTATAACTTTTAATTTCAAGAAGATCTTTACCGACGGCTCGATATAATCTTGCAGCTTCAATATTATCACGAACAAACTCATTTATCTTGTACTGTTTGAGATACAAAATACCTTGAGCCACCAATGTATGGGCTAGTAATAACGAATCAGTCACTTCTTGTTTCAAATCACATCCATTCATGAAAGAATTCATAGCAGATTCATCATCTCCCTGATTTTGGTATAATCTGCCTTGATAATAATATGTCCGAAGCTTCTCATCAGGAGAACCATTCTTTATATAGTAATCAATAGCCGGTTGAAGAATATCGAAAGTTGTTGTGTCAATGTAGTTCTTGTCCAATGCTATTGACTTGAGTAGAGCATATCTAGCTTCTATCTCTTTACATTTAATATTAGAAACTGTAATGTCTTCCAATATTGCTAGGGCAGAATCTGATTTGGTATTCATTAGATTCTCTGCCATATCCATTTGTTCCAATAATGTAGTATATCTGTCACAGGCTGCCAATAACATAACAATCATCAACGTAATGATGG
>JARIAN010000071.1 GCA_029257865.1 Phocaeicola sp. | reverse complement strand
ACCTATCTTTTCGTCCTTGCAGATGGTGAAAACAGTATGAGCATAACACTTAACAGATAATGTATTATTAAAAAATCACTATAGCTATGTTAAGGGTAGTTATCTGTTATGTTTGTTTATGCGGATTACTTATTTCCTGCCAGATGCAAACAGTACTTCCAGGTATGGAAGAAACTCTTTCGAAAGCAGGAAATAACCGGAAAGAACTTTTCCAGGTACTTCGTCATTACGAAAGTCAAGATGATAGTCTAAGGCTTCGTGCAGCCCAATTTCTTCTTGAAAACATGGCAGATAAGGGATACCTGACGGGAAGAAGCATTGAGGAGTATTATAGCTTTATAGATTCGGTATACCAAATCAAGCAAGAAGAATATGATATACCTTATATATATGCTACCTTCCGGCAGCAAGCTAAATATCTGAAGGAAAATCCGGTGTTGAACTGGGATGTACAGATGTTGTCTGCAGATTATTTGATTCAGAATATTGACGAGGCTTTTGCTGTATGGAACCGTCCGTGGAACCGTCACCTTACGTTCGACGAGTTTTGCGAATGGATTTTGCCCTACCGTGTCGGGACAGAAATCCCGGAAGCATGGCGAGCACTGTACCGTGAACGTTTAGAACCGCTATTGATGAACGACAGCATTCGGACAGCAAAGCAGGCATGCAAGGTTATCAATGATGCATTGATAAAGCTGCCCATCCATATCGCAACCGAAAGCGTTATGGGTATCTGCTTACGTCCAAGTACATTAATCAACATCAAATTCGGTTTATGTGGAGACTATGCCAACTTGGCGGTATATGCCATGCGAGCTTGCGGTATCCCTGTAGGTATTGAAACCATACCGCATTGGGGAGACGGAAATCAAGGCCATGTATTTAATTTTGTGTACGACAATGATGGTACATTCCATGATTTTTCGGGAGCGGAACAGAATCCGGACGAACACCTTATCCGCTTCCGGCATGAAATTCCCAAAGTTTATCAGCGGTCGTTTGGCAAATATGCCGGCTCACTCGCCATGCTGCACGGAGATGAGGATATACCGGAGTTTTTTCGGGATGCATTCAGAAAGGACGTAACGTCTCATTATACTTTCATTAAGGCCAAAGACATTACAATCGATTTGAAACAATCTCCCAACCGGCAGTTCGCTTACCTTTGCGTGTTCGACCCAAGAGGATGGATGCCCGTTGCATGGGGAAACGTAAAAGGTAAACAAGCGGAATTCAAAGCCGTGGGACCGAATATTGTTTACCATACCGCCTTGTATGCCGATGGCAAACTGCAACTGACTGGAAATCCTTTTTTATTGGATAGCCTTGGAAATATAAACTACTTCAATCCGCAGACAAAGTTCTGCATATCGTATGTACTGGAACGAAAAAATCCAGAAGCTTCCAACCTTGGCTATTTACCTCCATTGATGCCCGGCAGCCGTTTTCAAGGATCCAATAAAGCAGATTTCAGTGATGCGGTTACATTTCATACGATTAAAGAAATACCGGAATTTAAATATTTCACGGTCGAAAGTGAAAACCGTACACCGGTGAAGTATGTGCGCTACCAATCGTCCGATAAGACATGGGGCAATATGGCAGAGGTGGAATTCTATGCAGAAGGCTCGGATGTTCCATTAAAAGGTAAAGTTATAGGAGCATATATACCAAGTATGTATTATCCCCGTAATGGAGCCGAAAAGCTGTTTGATGGTGACCCGCTGAGTTTCTTCCACTCAAACGACACGTTATCGTGGGGAGGCCTGGAGTTGGAACAGCCTCTTGTGATAGACAGAATACGCTATATCATTCGCAATGATGATAACGGTATACGCAAAGGACATGAGTACGAACTGTTTTATATGAAAGACGGTGCGTGGCTCTCCTTAGGGAAACAGACAGCGAAGGTAGACGACAGGCTGGTGTATGACAATCTTCCACAAGGTGCTTTATTTTGGCTGCGGGATTATACAAGAGGGGTGGAAGAACGAATATTTGAGATAGACAAAAATAAACAAGTAATTTGGCATTAAGAAATGGAAAATTTAAGAACATCGTCTTATATGATTCCGGTCAAACTGGAAAAGGAAGAAGGTAAGTATATGCTGATTCATGGCTATACGGGAGC
>JARIAN010000079.1 GCA_029257865.1 Phocaeicola sp. | reverse complement strand
TGATGGAACGTCTCAGCAAGAAATACTATACGGCATATTTCCCTTTCTGGTATTCCCTTTTCAACAGTCTGCTATGTACTGATGAAAATGTGGAAATATACAGGAAATTAGAAGGTTATGAAATAATGTTCAAGGAAAAATATCCGGTTATAATGAACTATATGGAGCAAGCATTTATACTTTCCAACGGTAAGGCCATATTTGATGAAAATCGTTTTCCTTTATACTATAAATCACATAAACCTGAAGAAGTGAAGAAGTAGATTCAACGGGAGGACTGCGATAGACAAGGGAAAGAACGTTCCCTGCTTGTTTACAATCCCTTTCAGATATAAGTGACAATAAGATTTTAATAGGATGAAAATAAATGAAACAAGTTTTATTTATTCTTTTAAGCATAGCATACCCGATATTAGGATATGCTCAATTTGAAGGTATATCTTATAAAGACAAATATCGGTTGGATTTCGATATTTCTCGTAAAGATTCTACCACTTCTTCTTTTGTCAGAAACAGTGCTTATTTACAAATAGGGTGTATGGCTTATATGAACAAGGAACACAAATATGAAGAGGTGTTCACTCTACCTGCATCTATGTCTTCCTCATTCAGGAGCGTTATTAGAAACCGGATCTTGCTTCCGGATGTGCAGAGAAAGAAGAGAGGTGAGATATCACTGGAGGTGAAAGGTAACGAGATAGAAAATCTATCCATCATATTACAAGGACTTGATAACAGAGAAAATGTGATGTTTAATGACACACTGAGGTATGTTCCTGACACATTCTATACTAGATTTAAGAGGTGTTTCTCGCTTGAAAATGTTGAATTGCTTGATGTTAAGCTAGATGTTGCAGGTGAACAGGGAAAGAAATCTAAAATATCATATTCCGGGATGGATATCAAGATAGACGGCAAGTCGATAAACGATTTTCCTATACGTCATATTCCCGATATGATTATAGAAAAAGACAGATTAATAGCTACGGATGACGAGATAGGTGAGATTCTCGGAAATGTTAAAGAGTTCAATGGAAAGAAAATATTAGGAATAGGAGAATCCGTTCACCATCATGAAGGTATAAAAAAACTTGCATTCCGTATTATGGAAGAAGGAATAAAAAAGTTTCGATGCAGACTTATAGCATTTGAGATGCCCATATCAGCATCTTTATATTTCAACAGATATATTTCAGATCCTTCGTTTATCCTCCCAAAGGAGTTGCTGGAAGATGAACGGATTAAGGAGTATTTGGCTTTTTTTGATAACCTTCGGCATTATAACTCACAATGCTCTTATGGTAAGCGGGTGAGATTGCTGGGTATGGATTATAATACTTTTCAATCACAGTATCAAAATTCGAGTGTTGATTTGTTTGATTTCTTGTCGTATATAAATAAAGATAAAAGAATTTATGAAGCTGATATCCTTTCAGTTATGCTTTGCGACAATCGTCTGGCAGACGCATTGGAGTACCTTAAAACCCACAAACAGGAGCTGGAGAAGGTTATGACAGAAGACGAAGTATTGTGCATGGAATATATTCTGTCTTTCAGCATTAGGATGAACAAAGACAATATCACAAGAACACTTCTACGTGATTCTGTCATGATGGAAAACATATCTTTTATGGAAAAAGCATTTGTGACTGATTCTAAAGATAGAATTATGGTGTATGCTCATGCGTTACATCTGAACAAACTATCGGCTTACCCAGCAGATAATTACCGTTCTGCAGGAAAGTTCCTTTATGAAAAATACGGAGATGGTTATGCTTCTTTCCTCCTTGTTTCGGATAGAGGAGAATTTAAGGCTCAGGCTGAATATGGAATTATAAAGAACAGTAAGCTACAATTGCCATGTGCAGGAAGTATGGAAAAAGCATTGAACATGATTGGAAAGAAGTTTTGCTATGTACCCGTCACAGATAAAGACGAGCAAATTGTCCTGTCACGTTTCACTGGTCTGTATGATTCAGGTGAGTGTCAATTTTTTCCGTTCAACCTTTACAGAAGATACGATGGTGTGTTTTATGTAAAAGGGAATGAGGTATCTTGGGATAATACAGCAGAAGTGCCAAAGAATTCACTCGATAAAGGAATGGAGGTATTGGAAAGAATAGAAAATAAAATCAAAAAAAGGAAAGCTATTGCAAATGAAATAAGAAATAGATGTAAAATATAAACCTTAAAAATAAAAAGTGTTATGAAAAAAAATGGTAAAAAAACATTTCTGCTTTTACTGGCAGTTCTGTTTGGGGCTATGCATACCTTTGCAGCCAATGTAAATGGAGATAAAGATTCGGATATGAAAATGCTGAAAGCTTTTTATGTCAAGTACATCACCAATATGCTTGAAAA
>JARIAN010000009.1 GCA_029257865.1 Phocaeicola sp. | reverse complement strand
TAATGTGTGGTAGAATACCATTAAAGATACTGAAAATCAGCCACTTGACCTATTTTATTCTGCTAAATTTCATTAATTAACGTGTTTATTTTCAACGGATTAGTTACAAATTTAACGAAGTATTAATATGTTAACGAGTACAATATTTTATTATCCGATAGTGAGGACTTTAAACTAGTTTGCTTAAATACAAGAGATTCAGATAGGAAGGAGCAGTAAAATAAGAGGTGTCCGATGTAAGTTGCTTGAAGAGGGAAAGCTGTCAAAGCAGATATTTACATATTTTAGAGAATTTACCCTCTTTTCATTACGTAGAAATCCGTATCTTTGTCGTGTCGGAGTTATTAACAAAAGAAATGAGTTATCAACATTTTCCGGATTTGACTTTCGGGGAGGTGTTTGCTCTCGTCGATTATTAGTTACTTCGCAATCGGATAAACTGATTAATATGGGAAAAATAATTGCTTTAGCCAACCAGAAAGGAGGAGTAGGAAAGACCACTACTACCATAAACCTGGCTGCATCATTGGCTACCTTGGAGAAAAAGGTGCTTGTAGTAGACGCAGACCCTCAGGCCAATGCTTCTTCCGGACTGGGAGTGGACCTGAAAGATATAGACTGCTCTATATATGAATGTATCATTAATCAAGCGGATGTGAGAGAAGCCATCTATACTACTGATATCGATGGGTTGGACATTATTCCCTCACACATAGACCTGGTTGGCGCGGAAATCGAAATGCTAAATCTGGAAAACAGGGAAAAGATAATGAAAAAGGCATTGGAACCGATGAAAGAGGAATATGACTTTATTCTGATAGACTGTTCTCCGTCGTTGGGATTGATTACCATCAATGCCCTGACAGCTGCCGACTCGGTGATTATTCCGGTACAGTGTGAGTATTTTGCATTGGAAGGAATCAGCAAGCTGTTGAATACAATAAAAATCATTAAATCGAAATTGAACCCTGCATTGGAGATTGAGGGCTTCTTGCTTACGATGTTCGATTCTCGCTTGCGCTTGGCTAACCAGATTTATGATGAGGTGAAACGTCATTTCCAGGAACTGGTGTTCAAGACCGTCATTCAGCGTAACGTGAAGTTGAGCGAGGCTCCTAGCCATGGTATTCCGGCCATCTTGTATGATGCCGATTCTACCGGAGCGAAGAACCATCTGGCTTTGGCCAATGAGATTATCAGTAAAAACTAAATAATAATAACACTACATTGATATATGAATGAAGGAAGGTGAGACCGGATGAGATTCGGCCCCTTCTTGAGAATAGAAAGTTATGGCAGTACAAAAGAAATTTACACTAGGCAGAGGACTGGATGCCCTTATCTCTAATGATGAAGAGGTGAAGACCGCAGGCTCATCGTCTATAAATGAGGTGGAAGTGAGCAAAATATCCGTTAATCCTAATCAGCCACGTCGTGAGTTTGACCCGATAGCCTTGCAGGAACTGGCCGACTCGATTGCGGAAATAGGTATCATACAGCCTATTACACTGCGAAAGATAAGCGAGGACTCTTATCAGATTATTGCAGGGGAACGGCGATTCAGAGCTTCTAAACTGGCCGGAATGACCAGTGTACCTGCTTATATCCGTACAGCCGACGATGAAAATGTCCTGGAAATGGCATTGATTGAAAATATTCAGCGCGAAGACCTTAACTCGTTGGAGATTGCATTGGCTTATCAACACTTGATAGAACAGTATGAATTGACGCAGGAAAGGCTGAGCGAAAGGGTAGGGAAAAAACGTACTACTGTAGCCAATTATCTACGATTGCTCAAATTGCCGGCTCCTATTCAGCTCGCCTTGAAAAACAAGGAGATTGACATGGGACACGCCAGAGCACTTTTGGCGCTAGATGACCCGCAGCTGCAAATCAAACTCTTCAATGAAACCCTTTTAAACGGATATTCGGTAAGAAAGGTGGAGGAGATGGTAAAGGCTCTTTCTGCAGGGGAAAGCATTGAAACCGGTGGAAAGAAGATTGCACCAAAAGGCAATAAGTTGCCCGAGGAATATACTTCGCTGCAGTCGCATCTTTGTAGTTTCTTTGGAGCAAAGGTGCAGCTTTCATGCAGCAACAAGGGAAAAGGAAAAATCAGTATCCCGTTCAATAATGAGGAGGATTTAATCCGAATTATGGAAATCTTGGATGCACAAAAACCGTCAACTGAATAAATAAGACTAGTCTTGAAAATACAGGTAGTAACATATCAACTATGCAGTTTCTTGCTGCTTCTCTGTTTTCTGGTAGGTGGCAGTGCTAATTTGTATGCACATACTGCAACTTTTTTGCCGGATGAGGCTGCCGACTCGCTGAAACAGCATATACAGATGCTGGAAGCTCCGGTAGACACTGCGATGCTGGCTCGTGAGAATGATTCTATCCAGCGCCAAATGCCGCCTTTGGGACAAGTGGATTCTAAGAAAAGATGGCTTCCTGTTCCCAACAAGTCGGTTTGGCTGGCATTGGCTATTCCGGGGGCAGGACAAATCTATAACCGGAAATATTGGAAACTTCCAATCATATATGGAGGATTTGTGGGGTGTGCTTATGCACTGACTTGGAACAGTAAGATGTATAAGGACTATTCGCAGGCATATCAAGATATCATGAGTGATAACCCCAACAATGACAGCTATATGGATTTTGTAGGGCCTAATATGACTCAGGAAGATATCAAGGCTCGTCTGAGCCATTACCAAAAACTGTTCAAGTCGAGAAAGGATATCTACCGGAGACAGAGGGACTTGAGTATCTTTGCATTTATCGGAGTATATCTGCTTTCGGTGATTGATGCTTATGTGGATGCCGAATTGTCGAACTTTGATATCTCCAAAGATTTGAGCATGACTATGGAACCCGCAGTATTCAGAGACCCTCACCGGCACATGCCACAGGGAGTAGGGTTACAATGTAATATCAAATTTTAGAACATGAAACAATTTTTTATTAGCTTCATTGCTCTACTTAGTACCGTACCTGTGTGTGCTCAGCATGTCAAGGGGGAAGTGGATAAGCAGACAGAAGATATCGCATTGCCGGAAGGGATGCTTTCGGAAACAGACAGCTTGTATCTGGACTGGATTTCGAAGAATTATATCAAACTAGGTGAGAATTGTGTCGGAGAAAAATCAAGTCCGTATGTGAACGATTCGGTTTATATGGAACGTTTGCAGCGTATTCCGGCTGTCATAGAGATGCCTTATAATGCTGAGGTGAGAAAGTACATTGATATGTATACCACTCGTCTGAGGCAGAAAGTGGCTTTTATGCTGAGTGCCAACAATTTTTATATGGATATCTTTGAGGAGGCGCTCGACTTGTATAACTTGCCGCTGGAACTGAAGTATCTTCCTGTCATAGAGTCGGGATTGAATCCCATGGCTGCATCTCGTCAAGGGGCAGTGGGCCTGTGGCAGTTTATGTTGAGAACCGGAAAGGCCTATGGCTTGCAGAGTAACAGCCTGGTGGATGAACGTAGAGACCCGGTGAAGTCAACACGTGCGGCTGCCCGGTATTTGAAGGAATTATATGACATTTACCATGACTGGAATTTAGTGCTGGCTGCTTATAATTGTGGTCCGGGTACTATAAATAAGGCAATTCGCCGAGCAGACGGAGAAAAGGATTTCTGGAAACTTTATAACTTCCTTCCCCGTGAAACCCGTAGCTATGTGCCGGCTTTTATTGCAGCCAACTATATCATGACTTATTATTGTGAGCATAATATCAGCCCGATGGATATGCGTATGCCTGAAGGTACGGATACGATTCATATCTCGCGTCCGCTGCATCTAAAGCAGGTGGCGGAAGTCTGCAAAATCAATATCGAGCAGTTGAGAGCCTTGAATCCCGAATTTAAGACAGATGTCATTCCGGGAAACATACAGACTTATGCGCTTCGCCTGCCTAATGATAAGGTGAGCTTCTTCTTGGAGCAGGAAGACAGCATTTATCACTATAAGCAGGAGGTATATAATGCCAGACGTAAGTCGGTAGCTGTGCCGAGTGCTTCTTCTTCGGGTAAAGTTTATTATAAAGTGAGAAGAGGAGATACACTGGGGCGTATCGCGTCGAAATATGGAGTAAGTGTCAATCAGATTAAGCGGCTGAACGGATTGAAGGGTGCGAATATTCAAGTGGGAAAATCACTTCGTATCCGATAAACGAAGACTCGTTGAATCTGGATTGTGGAATAGGGAAATCAGGTTATACTATAAGTCTTGGGTATGACCTGATTTTTTTGTTTCTTTAAAAATAAAAAAGTCTTGTTTGTTGTAAAATTCTTAATTTTTCCTATTTTTGCAATATTGAATAGGAGGTATGACATGACGGATGATAGATTCACACAGGAACAACATGATGATAAGCTAATCAATGATGCTTTTCAAGAATTACTGGACCGCTATTTGGAAAGTAAACATCGGAAGAAAGTTGAGATTATTTCCAAGGCGTTTAATTTTGCCAGGCAAGCCCATAAAGGCGTGAGAAGACGCTCTGGGGAACCATATATACTGCATCCTATTGCGGTAGCACGTATCGCATGTGTGGAGATTGGATTGGGGTCAACCTCTATCTGTTCGGCATTGCTTCATGATGTGGTAGAGGATACGGACTATACGGTGGAAGATATTGAAAACTTGTTTGGACCGAAGATTGCACAGATAGTTGACGGGCTGACCAAAATCTCTGGGGGGATTTTTGGTGACAGGGCTTCGGCACAGGCAGAGAATTTCAAGAAACTGCTACTTACGATGAATGATGATATTCGTGTGATTCTCATAAAGATATCTGACCGTCTGCATAATATGCGAACCTTGGGTTCGATGTTGCCTAGCAAACAGTATAAAATAGCAGGGGAAACGCTTTATATCTATGCTCCTTTGGCAAACCGTTTGGGTCTGAACCGTATAAAAACCGAACTGGAAGACTTGAGTTTCAAGTATGAACATCCTGAAACTTATCAGGAAATACAAAATAAACTGCAGGCTACGCAGGCGGCACGTGAAAGTGTATTTGCTGAATTTACTGCACCTATCCGTCAGCAATTGGATAAAATGGGTATTCCTTACCAGATTTTAGCCCGGGTGAAATCTCCTTATTCTATTTGGAACAAGATGCAAGCCAAGCATATTACTTTTGAAGAGATTTATGATATCTTGGCTGTGCGAATCATCTTTAAACCACTTGATGTGGAGGAGGAGTTGAATGATTGTTTCGATATTTATGTAGCTATTTCTAAAATATACAAACCTCATCCGGACCGCTTGCGTGACTGGGTGAGCCATCCTAAAGCTAATGGTTACCAAGCGTTGCATGTAACATTGATGAGTAACCAAGGCCAGTGGATAGAAGTTCAGATTCGTAGTGAACGGATGAATGATGTGGCAGAGCAGGGCTTTGCAGCGCATTGGAAATATAAGGCTGGTGGTGGCAGTGAGGATGAAGGGGAGCTCAGTAAGTGGCTCAAGACCATCAAGGAAATTCTGGATGATCCTCAGCCTGATGCTCTGGATTTCTTGGATACCATCAAGTTAAATCTTTTTGCGTCCGAAATTTTTGTCTTTACCCCGAAGGGGGAAATTAAGACGATGCCACAGAATTGTACAGCACTCGATTTTGCATTTTCTATTCATACTTTCCTGGGAAGCCATTGTATTGGTGCTAAGGTGAACCATAAGTTGGTTCCATTAAGCCATAAGTTGCAGAGTGGCGACCAGGTGGAAATCCTTACGTCAAAGTCGCAGAAAGTACAACCTTCTTGGATTAATTTTGCTTCTACCGCCAAGGCTAAAGCCAAGATTCAAGCTATCTTGAAACGGGAAAGGAAAGAAATGCAGCACAAGGGAGATGAGATGTTGGCAGATTTCTTTCGTAAGGAAAATATGAAGATGGATGAAGAGAATGTAAAAAAACTCTGTTGCCTTCATCATGTGAAAAATTATGAGGAGTTGATTCTTCAGATTGGTCAAGGGGTGTTCGAACTTGGGGAGAATGATTGCAATGAGTTGAAAGATAAGCCTTCAACAGCCAGCTGGAAGAAGTATATTGCCCTTGCTTTTGGAGGGGGAAAGTCAAAGCAGGAAGAAAAGAAGGAAGCTCCTTTAAATATCGATAAGAAGAAGATATTGAAAATTACTCCAGATGCCATTCGTAAAAACTATATCCTGGCCGATTGCTGTAAGCCGATTCCTGGAGATGATGTATTGGGGTATATTGATGATAATAATCGAATTGTTATTCATAAGCGCCAATGTCCGATTGCTGCTCAGCTGAAAACTAGCTTTGGCAACAGATTGTTGGCAGTGGAATGGGAAACAGGAAAAGCGTTGAGTTTCCCGGTCAATGTCTATATGAAAGGTATCGATGGGGTAGGTGTATTAAATAAAGTGACGCAGATTATTTCGCAACAGCTTAATGTGAATATCCACAAACTGCATATTGAGTCGAACGATGGTATCTTTGAAGGAAGGCTTCAGTTGTTTGTTCATGATGTGGATGACGTAAATACAATTTGCAGAAACTTGAAGAAAATTGACGCATTGAAGAAGATTACTCGTATTGAGAATTTCGATGATGTTCTTGCAGACTAATTCTTTATGGTGGAATAAATAATAATAGAAGAAATCCTCTTGTCCTAATTGAATTTAATGAGGCAAGGGGATTTCTTTGTAGAGGTTCATGTAATGTAATCCAGTTCTTTTTTCATGGCTACCAGTTCTTCTCGTATTCGTTTAAGACGCTCCACTATATCAGCATTGTCGCGTACGGTTTCTTTGTTTTGCTTGAGCCGTTGTTTCGCTCCATCTAGAGTCATTCCTTTTTCTTTAACCAAATGATAGATCAACCGTATATTTTCGATATCCTCTTCCCTGTATTGGCGGATATTCCCTCCTGCTTTTTTAGGAGAGATGATAGGAAACTTTTTTTCCCAATACCGGAGTGAAGATTCCTTGACTTTAAACATTTCTGCAACCTCTTTGATGGAGTAGTATAACTTGAGATTCTTGTTGTTTTTCAGTGCCATACTTAATCGAATACTTTACCATGGTTTGCAGCCAACTGAATCATCTTGTCATAATCGTCGGCATTCAAATCCATAAAATAATAATTTACCGGATTCATGATTTTTCCTTTCAGATGTACCTCATAGTGGAGATGTGGTCCTGTACTTTTGCCTGTACTTCCTACCTTTCCAATTGTTTCTCCGCGGATTACTTTTTGTCCGGTCCTGACATCAATTTTGCTCAAGTGAGCATATCGGGTGATATAGCCAAAGCCGTGGTCAAGCAAGATACAATTGCCATATAGCCCTTCCCATCCGGCTTTTATCACTTTGGCATTTCCTGTAGCATACACAGGTGTGCCTATATTGGCTGAAAAGTCCATTCCTGCATGGAATTTTACAGTCTTGTAGATAGGGTCAATTCGTGTGCCATAGCCAGAAGCGGTTTTTTTCAAGTCCTTGTTGGATACAGGTTGAATGGCAGGTATGCAAGCCAGCATTTCGTCTTTTTGTTTGCAGAGTTTCACTATGTCGTCAAAAGACTTTGACTGTATATAAAGTTGTCTTGCCAGGAGGTCCATCTTCTGTGTTGTATTGATGACCATTTTAGCATTAGGAAGTTCTTTCAAAGCCTCATAGCGATTGGTTTCATTGTAATTAGCCTTACGCAGTCCGTCGGCGATAGGGTCTGCTTCCATGATTACCCGATAGAGGTTGTCATCTCGTTGCTGTATTTGCTGCATCACTCCCAAAGCCTCGTCCAGTCGGGTAGAGAGGATATGGTATTGTGATATCAGCCGCGAGTTTTCGGTCTTTAAGTTTTTCTCGGAGGGTGAACCAAAGATTAAGAGCAGTATGATGAAGCTTCCGGCTCCCAGTCCCATTCCGATGAAGAGGTTACGCAGGTAGCTCATCACCCTCTGCCGCATGGTAGGGTAAATACGATCGTAGGTTCGTGTCTTAGGATTATATATATAATAAACTTTACGCATTAAAATCTAGTTTTTGACCTTTTTAAGGTAAGGAAAACCAAGTTTTTATATTAAACATACAGACAAAATTAATAAAACCGATTATCTTTGCAAATCAATTTTGGGAATATTAACTACAAGTATATATAAACATTATGTTGACAGCTAATGAAATCCGTGACTCATTTGTGAAATTCTTTGAGTCAAAAGGACATCAGATTGTGCCTTCTGCACCGATGGTTATCAAAGATGACCCTACACTGATGTTCACCAATGCAGGTATGAACCAGTTTAAAGATATTATTTTGGGTAATCATCCTGCGAAAAACAAGCGTGTGACAGACTCTCAGAAGTGCCTTCGTGTGAGCGGAAAGCACAATGACTTGGAGGAAGTAGGGCATGACACCTATCATCATACCATGTTTGAAATGTTGGGTAACTGGTCTTTTGGTGATTACTTCAAGAAAGAAGCAATTAGCTGGGCTTGGGAATTTTTGGTGGATGTACTGAAGATAGATCCTACTCACTTGTATGCAACTGTATTTGAAGGAAGCAAAGAAGAAGGCCTGGAACGTGACAATGAAGCTGCTTCTTATTGGGAACAGTTTATGCCTGCCGACCATATCATCAATGGTAACAAAAAAGATAATTTCTGGGAAATGGGAGATACAGGACCATGCGGACCTTGCTCTGAAATCCATATAGACCTTCGTCCGGAAGAAGAACGCAAGAAAGTTTCTGGTCGTGAACTGGTCAATAAAGACCATCCTCAGGTAATTGAAATCTGGAACTTGGTGTTCATGCAGTATAACCGTAAGGCTGACGGCTCTTTGGAAGGTCTGCCTGCAAAAGTTATTGATACCGGTATGGGATTTGAACGTCTGTGTATGGCTATGCAGGGAAAACGTTCTAACTATGACACTGACGTGTTCCAGCCTATTATCAAGGTGATTGGCAATTTGGCTGGAGTGACTTATGGAAAAGATGAAAAGATTGATGTGGCTATGCGTGTGATTGCCGACCATATTCGTACTATTTCTTTCTCTATCACCGACGGGCAGTTGCCTTCTAATGCAAAGGCTGGCTATGTGATTCGCCGTATCTTGCGTCGTGCCGTGCGTTATGCATATACATTCTTAGGGCAGAAGCAGGCATTTATGTTTAAGCTGGTTCCTATATTAATTGAAAATATGGGTGGTGCTTATCCTGAACTGAAAGCACAGCAGACTTTGATTGAGAAGGTTATCAAGGAAGAAGAAGAATCATTCTTGCGTACATTAGAGACTGGTATTCGTTTGCTAGACAAGACAATGACTGAAACAAAAGCTGCCGGAAAGACTGAAATCAGCGGTGTGGATGTCTTTACATTGTATGACACATTTGGTTTCCCGTTCGACTTGACTGAACTGATTTTGCGTGAAAATGGTATGACTGCCGATGTGAAAGGTTTTGAGGCTGAAATGCAGAAACAGAAGAACCGTGCACGTAATGCGGCCGCAGTGGAAACTGGTGACTGGGTTACTCTGAAAGAAGGCGAAACAACTTTTGTTGGTTACGATTATACAGAATATGAAACTTCAATTCTTCGTTATCGCCAGGTGAAGCAGAAAAATCAGACTCTTTACCAGATTGTATTGAGCGAGACTCCGTTTTATGCAGAAAGTGGTGGTCAGGTTGGTGATACTGGTGTCTTAGTGAACGAGTTTGAAACAATTGAAATTATTGATACCAAGAAAGAAAATAATCTACCTATTCACATTGCCAAGAAACTTCCAGAACACATGGAAGCTCCTATGATGGCTTGTGTAGATACTGACAAACGTAATGCTTGTGCGGCAAATCACTCTTGTACTCACTTGTTGGATGAGGCTTTGCGTCAGGTGTTGGGTACTCATGTAGAGCAGAAAGGTTCATTGGTGACACCAGATTCTTTACGTTTTGACTTTTCTCACTTCCAGAAAGTGACTCCGGAACAACTTCGTGAAGTTGAGTTGTTGGTAAACGCGAAGATTCGCGAAAATGTGCCTTTGACTGAATATCGTAATTTGCCAATCGAAAAAGCTAAAGAACTGGGAGCTATCGCACTCTTCGGTGAAAAGTATGGTGATGAAGTACGTGTGGTTCAGTTTGGTTCTTCTATTGAATTCTGTGGTGGCACTCATGTCTCAGCTACCGGAAAAATCGGTATGGTGAAGATTCTTTCTGAAAGTTCTGTTGCTGCAGGTGTACGTCGTATCGAAGCGGTGACCGGTGCGAAGGTGGAAGAACTCTTCAATATGATTCAAGATACTGTAAGCGACCTGAAGGCTTTGTTCAACAATGCTCCTGACTTGAAGGTTGCCATTAACAAGTATATTGATGAAAATGTCGGACTGAAAAAGCAGGTGGAAGAATTCATGAAAGAAAAAGAAGCTTCTGTAAAGGCAAAGTTGATTGAAACAGCCAAGGAAGTGAATGGAGTGAAAGTGGTTAAGGCTGTATTGCCTATGCCTGCCGAAGCAGTAAAGAATATCGCGTTCCAGTTGAAAGGAGAGTTCCCTGAAAACCTCTTTGTTGTGATTGGTAGTGTATATGAAAATAAGCCATTGCTTACTGTAACAATGAGCGAAGATTTGGTGAAGAACAATGGACTGAATGCTGGTCAGTTGGTTCGTGAAGCTGCTAAGTTGATTCAAGGTGGTGGCGGTGGCCAGGCTCATTTTGCAACTGCAGGTGGTAAGAATTCAGATGGATTGAGTGCTGCTGTAGATAAAATTGTGGAATTGGCAAATCTCTGATAATACAATTGGGTAATAGATAGAAAGGTCTTGTTCTCTTTGTGAGAGCAAGACCTTTTTTGGTAGACTTAGCGAAAGGGATAAAAGGAAAATGAGGTAGATTGAAATCCAACTAATTTCCCTTTTTTAGTAAATTATAATACATTATTTAATGTCAACCGGCTTTTCCAATTTCTTTATGATAATACCACTGGTTTCTGCATTAATTTTTCCTGTTGAGTCTTGAATTTTGAGTCCTTCTTGTGTTTCTGAGCCATTCAGTTTGTAGTACAACTCAAGTCCTTCAGATTTAGGGTCAACATTTAGCATATTTTGTTTAAGTTGATTTTCAGTACGTGCAATGCTCCATACTCTAATTTCACTCATATAACCATTTATAGGACGTTCTCCCCAAGGGAATCCTGCAAGTTTGCCAATGTTGAAACCGACATCAGAGTTCGGGTCGAATCCAGGAATACTCCAATTGGACTCTGCCCATTTCTCTCCATTTACATAGATTGCAGTTTTTCCTGATGGTTGGTCATATGTAGCAGCAATATGATACCATTGATTTTCTTTTAATTCATCTTTTACATTGTAATGTTGTCGTCCTGCTAATTCTATAATTTTATTAGAAGGTAGAGTCATGTCACCAATACGTAGAATCATAACTCCTTCTGTTCCCATAATGGTATTGTTGCCTCCAAAATAATTTACATAGAGTAAGGTTTCGTATGTAAAGGACTTAAAGAATGTGCCAGCAGGAAATTTGACTGAAATATAGTCGTTGTTAAATTCTCCTACTTGAGTTATTTTCAAAGGTTTGTTGATTAAGAAATAAGCAATATTCCCTCCTTCATTGGCAACAGAACTAGATTGTACAGTAATGGGCATAATATATGGTTTCCCTTCTTCCAAAGCATTGAGGTTGGAGAATTTAAGCTCTACTGTATTTGCGAATAGACTACCTTCTGGTATTGTAGATGTCTTGTGGCTGAGACTGACATGAGACTCATCAAGAAACTCATAGTTTGTTCCGTATTGAGTATTATAGTTATTTACAACTCCTTCGTCAGCTAAAGAATAAGAAACTTCAACAGATGAGGATACGGAAGATGACAGTCGTGAGGTCAGATTAAAAGTTATTTCATCTTTGTTGTCATCAACTGTAATGTTATATTCTCTGTTTTCGAAATAAACTTTTGGCTTTAGCAAGTCACTTTCAGAATCATTACAAGCATTCATTAGCAGTGCAGTGAGTCCGAATGCCAAACTTTTGAATAGATATTTATTCATAATTCAGTTGTTTTACAGAACACATTAAAATTTATATTAATCTTAATAGCATTCCTTGTTAAATGATATTAGTTTGATTTATTCGAGCCTTCCTGAGTTTTCTTCCAGTCATTGAAGACTTTTTGGTTGATTTGAATGGCTTGACGCATCCATTTATAGTCGGGTGTATTATCATAGTCATTATCCATACGATATGCTCCTACTCCTCCTTTATATCCAACTCTAGGCATAGAAGCAGCTTGATCTAATAAAGATCCTCCGGTGGAAGCATAAGATTCAAAATTTTCGGTAGAGATAATTTTTTTAGGGTTACATCTATAATATTCCCAACCTGGATGTCCGTTTCCGTAGCTTTGTATAATCCAATAATCTACGTAACCATCCAATTCTTCAGTCAATCCACCAAAGTGGCCATCAATACAAATTAGTTTATGACCTTTACCTTCAGGGTCTGTTTTAGGTCCAATGTATTTATTCATTTCTTTTATCAGATAAATCAGATGTCTGTCGTAAGATAAAGTTCCATCCATATCAAATACACCACTTCCAATTTCCCAGTCTACATCAAATCCGTCCCATTCACTAGTGTAAAGAGAATCGCATAATGCTTTGGCAAAACGTCCTAATGCTTCGTAATGATTAGGACTTTCAAATTCTCCTTCAAAGCCCCAAAACTTCCAACGGGCTTGTTTCTTTGCTTCATTCAATTTTGCTTCACTCCATCCTTCAGCTTCTGCTTGCTTTTCGACTTCTTCATAAATAGAATTAGGAGTTCTTCCTTTTCCTAAATAAGATAATAAGCTAACTTCCAAAAGTTTAGTTCCTTTAACTTTTTGAACAAAATCTTTATCAGCTTTTTGTTCTGGAGTAATTTCGTAACGATTAGGTGCTCCACTCCACATTGACACAATATCCATACTGTCTGGCATTGATGTTAGGTATCCTCTTCGATAAGTACCCGATGGTGCCCAGTTTGAGAACCAACCGAAAGCTACAGGTCTGTTATAATTGAAAGCGGTTTGTTTATAGGCACGTAAGTTGGCATAATATTCACTGTCTCCTTCCGTGTTATGTCCTCCAATATGTTCTACTTCTATGGTTTCTACATCTGTACAAGCAGGTATTGTCATCAGTCCCATAAAGGGAAGCAGGTATATTAACTTTTTCAAGGTTTTCATGTTTCAAGTATTATGTTAAAAAAATGTTATTTGCAATCCCACCATAAAGTAGTTGTTGGGCTATCTTTACCATTGCTGAGTTTCTTTATGGCATCTTGATAGATAGCTTGTGTTTCGCTAGTATTTTTAAAACTGTTGGGATATATCATACGTCGGATACCTTTATCTTTGGTAACACCTTGAGCACTTCCTCTATTTTCCAGCACAGGGTTTAACTTTGGATATCCAGTTCTTCTCCATTCTGTCCATGCCTCTTGTCCATTAGGATAAAGGGCAATCCATTTTTGAATCATGATTTTTTCCAGTTTCTCTTCTTGTGTGCCTTCAAATTTTACAGTAGCATGAGTTGGTGCTTGATAGTTAAATCCATATCTTCCTGTAACTTGATGTTGGATTGGAGATTTACCTGAATTTATATAACTATCTGTAGAACTGTTGATTCCATTTTCTTGGAAAGACATTTCAATACCTTGTTGATAAAGTGAACTTGCATCACCAAATTCTCCTCCCCATACTAGAGCTGCTTCTGCACGAAGAAATAGTACTTCAGAAGTACGAAGCCAAAATGTTGGGGTATCTCCTTTGATATTTGGTTTGGAGAAATAGTAATAACATTGTGAATCATTGTCTGCAAGTCCTTTTTTAGAATGTATATGACCAGCAGGAATTGCCTGATACTTTTTGCCGTCAAAAGCTTGTTGTGCTACTGTTGATGCTGCATTGGCAGGTTGGAAGTAGGAACTAAGACGAGGATCTTGATATCCTACGAGGTAAGAGAACATAGAGGATCCCATTCTTGTTTCATCATATTGGTCAGCCAACCAGTAGATTGGATTACGTAAAACAATACCTGCGCCAGAACTCATTTGAGCTTCATCCCCTTTCTCTTTCATAACTCCGATGGAGTGTTTAAGTGCTTGACTTGCATATTTTTTTGCTAATGCTTCATCTGCAAAGCGTACTCGCATAGCTAAACGTAATAGTAAAGAGTTGGCATATTTCACCCATTTTTCACTGTTACCTTCATATACAACATCATAGTCGGGCATAACTTTGATACCGCTTACAGCTTTTTCTGTCAATACTTCGATAGCTTTAGATAGATCGTTAAAAATAGCTTCGTAAATATCTTTTTCTGAGTCGAATGGTATATTGGTAGTTTCATCTGCAGCATGTGAGTAAGGCATTGGACCGAAAGTTTCGAGTGCCTTATGCCATGCTGAAATTTTTAGAATCTGTGCAAGGGCAAAGATTTCAGGAGTGTTATTTTTTTCGGATGCGGCTTTCAACTTTTTCCATGGATCCAGTGCTTTAGTATAAGTGTATGAATAGGTAGTAGTAATCCATGGGTCATGTAAATAATAATTCACGTTGCAGTTGCCACTGTTCCATGTGTTATTTTGTCCAAAGAACCCACTCCAACAGTCAGCTGATAAGTGGAATGCTATTTGATAATCATTTACAGGACCTGTATCTTCAGCTTGTGTACCTGTTGGTAAAACAATTTTTTCCATATTAGTAATCAATCCTCCAACGGCAAATCCATCCATGACTCCTTCTTCTTCTGTCATTTCAAAAGGGTTGGTGTTGATATCTTCATAATTACATGAAGCTAACATTGATGCTGCAAAAATACCAGTCAACAGTTTGTATCGGTTTATATTTTTCATAATAGGTTATATTCTTTAAAGTTTGAATTTAATGCCAAAGCCAAAGCTGCGTACACTTGGTTGCATAAAATAATCGTTACCTTGTCCGTAGGTAGCGGTAGATGGTGTTAGTTCTGGATCAAATGGAGCTTCACAATATAGCATCCATGGATTGTTTGCAATAAATGAAACGGTTACATCTTTCAGTATATTTCTGAACCATTTATTAGGCATGGTATAACTAAAAGTAAGCTCTTGTAAGCGGACATTGGTTGCACTATAAAGGTAGTAACCTGAAGTTTGGTAGTCTCCAGTACCAATCATCTGATAATAGGTTTTGGCATCTACTCGTCCTTGTCCCGGAAGTAAAGCTCCACCATTGTCGCGAGCTTCAGCAGAACGTTTTGAAACACCAAAGCGGTCAAGTAAAGCTTCTGTAGAGGAAGTAACGACGCCGCCGAAACGTCCGTTGATTAAGAAACTCAGGCCAAATCCTTTATAAGACAAGGCATTGCTCCATCCCATATTGAAGTCTGGAGAAGTTTTTCCTAAGTAGACAGGATTTCCAGCTTCCAAGCTGAATGAACCGTCGCTTTCCACATCAACAAATCCTTGGCTATCTTTTTTAAAGAATGTGTTGGCATAAATGTCATGAATGCTTCCTCCCTCTTTAAGTATGATACGTCCTCCATCTTTGGTTACTTCTGAAATGTTGATTGGAGTATCCATCAAATCGGTATGGTAATCGTGTACCATTTCTTTGATTTTGTTGACATTCTTAGAGAAAGTAAGAGTAGATGATAGAGCCAAGCCATTTTTATATTGGTCATTATATCCAAACGAAGCCTCCCACCCATGGTTCTCTACGTTACCAGCTTGTAGGTAGATTTGTTTGTAGCCCGTATATTCTGGAAGCGTACCTAAGAAAGTCTGGTTATAAGTGTTTGATCTGTAATAAGTCACTTCTGCATTGAATTTATTCCATAAGCGAAGACTTAATCCAAATTCGTAAGATTTTGTACGTTCGGCTTTGAAGTCTGTGAAAGGATAAATTTCAGTAGGTTTCAGGTTACCTCCAATGATAGGTGTGGTAACAGTTCCCGGAGTTAATCCTGAACGTGATACAGGGGCTCCTACCTCTGTATATGAACCGCGGACTTTCATATATGAGATGAAGTCAGGTAGTTTTACCATTTCAGAAATGATAGCTGAGAGTCCGATAGAAGGATAGAAGAAAGACTCTTCAGAGGTGTTAACTAGACGAGAGTTCCAATCGTTACGTCCAGTCATAGTTAAATACAACATACTTTTCCATCCTACTTCTAGATTAGCAAAGATTGCGTGGTTACGGATTTTGCTGTCACCTCCACTTTCTGAAATACGTCCGTTAGCAGGGTCAATGTTTGAAGCGGCAAATTTATTGGGGACACCTAGCAATGTACCTTTATAGCCTCTTTGTAATGCCCAATAGTTTGAGTAACTCCATCCTAGATTGGCAGATACAGAGAAATCTTTGATGTTTTTGTTAATGTTTAGCATAAAATCTGCATATTCTTGGCGGTCATTATAATTGCTGTATTCATAATGTCCTTTTTTTCCTTCAGCAAAAACCTGGTCGGAAGAAGCATATATTTTACGCTCGAACTTCACATAAGAGTCATCCATTCTGTAGCGTGCTACGGCATTCATCCATTCTGTAATCTTTACGGTTAATCCCACATTAAACATGTAGCGGCTTTTGTCATTTGTTGAAACATTGCGATATGCTGTCCAATAAGGATTTTGTGAAGCATAAGCAGCGTCTGATACTGGCCAATACATTACAGGAAGTTTTCGTCCGTCATCAAATCGTTCAAAAGTCTTGATGTCATTGAAGTTTTCACCGCGTGGAAAAAGATATGCAGCCATAACAGGATTCCAATAGCGTCCTTGTGATACCATATTAGTATCTTTTTGTTTTACGTATGAAGCCCCTAAATCAAGTTGAAGCCTATCATTCAAGAAAGTTGAAGTGTTTCTGATTGTGAAATTCAAACGGTCGTATGAGTTGTTGGGGACAATACCATCTGAATTGGTTGATGATATAGATGCAAAAGTTTGATTGTTTTTTGTTCCTGTGTTCAGAGTCAAAGAGTTGATGAAGTTTGTTCCGGTATTGAAGAAATCATCTTTGGGGTCATAGTCTGATGGAGTAGGAAGTTTTTCACCCCAACTTTCAAATATGTCTTTTTTATTGCCATAAGTATTTTGGAACTCTGGTGTTATGTAAGCTTTGCTGAATTCTGTAGAAGAAGAGAATTGTACCGACAACTTACCTTCTTTGCCTTTTTTGGTTGTTATCAAAATAACTCCATTGGCAGCACTACTACCATACAATGCAGCAGCAGAAGGACCACTTAATACAGAAATGCTTTCAATATCTTCTGGGTTGAAGTCAGCAATACCTTCGGTTCCAGCACGTCCTTCACCCATGATTCCACTATCTGTATTACCCATATTGGAATTGAATAAAGGAATACCATCAATGACATATAATGCATTGTTGTCTCCTTCTATGGATTTAGCTCCACGCATGACAACACGTGTTGCACCACCTACACCAGTTGCACTTTTGTTAATGTTGACACCAGCTATTTTTCCATTTAATGAGTTTACAAAATTAGCATCTTTTACTCGTACTAGCTCTTCTGATTTTACTTGTTGTACATTGTAGCTCAATGCTTTTTCTGCTCTTTTAATACCTAGGGCCGTTACTACTACTTCGTCTAAGACTTCGGTATCCTCTTTCATTGTTATCTTGCCCATTTCTGGTTTGACAGCAAGACTCAAAGTCTTGTATCCAATGTAAGAAATTTCTAGAATTGCTTTTGAGTAGGTGTTTAATGTAAAGTTTCCTTCAAAGTCGGTAATAGTTCCATTGGATGTTCCTTTTTCAAGGATGCTTACTCCAATGAGAGGGGCTCCATTTACATCGACAATAGACCCTTTAACTGTTACTTTGTTCATCTGTTGGTCGACAGACAAACTGTTGGAATTTGAAGTGTCATGAGAATAGGCAAGGCTATTCCCAGAAGCCATAAGCAATAGCAATAGCAATTGCGAGGTTTTACTCCTTTTCATAGTTTGTTGGTTGATAAAGTTAAAAAAATGTGTTTCACATATTACTTGTTATCCGATGTTCTAATAAAATCAGATAGCGAAATAGTTAAAATAAATATTAAATTAAATTAAGGTTGGGGTTAGTTTAGGTATGTAGCATAGGCATAATCTTTTTATTGTATAGTTCTAGTATTGATAAAATTGATTATAAATGTTGATAATTATATTATATTCAATTAAGTTTTTATGTTATATTAGTAATTAAGGCTTTAACAATAAAATATTTTATAAGCATTTCTTATAAACTGTTTATTTTATAAATACAAAGGAATATAATTTAAAAATGGCAACAAAGGGAAAGTGTGTAAATAATGTTAATGTCAAATGCATATTTTTAGAAAAATAAACTAAATAAGGTGCTTTTTATTGTTTTTTCTGACGAGAGAATTTGTGAGAGCAAGACCTTTTTTGATTTTTATGCAAATATTTTGCGCTTCAAGATATAATATGTTATTTTGCATTGATTTATAATGACATTCAATGGCAGGAAAAGAAAAAACGATATATATATGCAGTCGTTGCGGACACGAGTCTCTGAAGTGGGCCGGTAAATGTCCGTCGTGTGGTGAGTGGAATACTTTTGTGGAAGAAACGGTAAGGAAAGAAACTTCTGCTACCTCTTTTTCCGGTTCTAACTACCGGAGAGAAGGAAATCATCCGGAACCTAGACGTTTGAGTGAGATTACTGCTGGAGAGGAGCAGCGTATCCCTTTGCCTGATGAGGAACTGAACCGGGTGCTTGGAGGAGGACTGGTGAAGGGTTCGTTGGTGTTGCTGGCGGGAGAGCCGGGCATAGGAAAGTCTACTTTGGTACTTCAGAACATGCTGCGTATTGGCACCGAGAAGGTCTTATATATTTCTGCAGAAGAGAGTGCTACTCAAATTAGGTTGCGGGCCAACCGTATATCACATCCTCAAGAATCTGACTTGTTCATTGCTTGCGAGAATTCTTTGCAGGTGATTTCTGACTTTATTATCCGTACTGCTCCAGATATTGTGGTGATTGATTCCATACAGACTATAGCCTCGGAACTGGTGCAGACTTCGGCTGGAAGTATGGTGCAGGTGAGGGAGTGTACGGCTGCCTTGATGATTCTGGCCCGTCAAACAGCTACTCCTATTATTCTGATTGGACATATAAATAAGGAGGGAAGCATTGCCGGACCTAAGTTGCTGGAGCACATGGTGGATACTGTATTGCATTTTGAAGGAGACAGACAACATCTTTTCCGGATGCTGAGGGCCGTGAAGAATCGTTTCGGAAGTACAGATGAAACAGGTATTTATGAAATGAGGCAAGATGGGTTGAGAGAAGTGACCAATCCTTCCGAACTCTTCCTTTCGCATCATGGAAGGGAGTTGAGCGGCGTGGCTGTAGCTTGTGCGGTAGAGGGTTTCCGACCTTTCTTGATAGAGGTGCAGGCGTTGACCAGTACGGCTGCTTATGGTATGCCACAGCGTTCGGCCACTGGGTTTGACTTGCGGAGGATGAATATGTTGCTGGCTGTGCTGGAGAAACGTGTGGGCTTTAGGTTGGACCGTAAGGATGTATTCTTGAATATTGCAGGAGGACTGAAGGTGAACGATCCGGCCATCGACCTTTCTATTGTAGGAGCTATTTTGTCTAGTCATACCGATACAGCTATTCAGGCAGGGGTTTGTATGACAGGTGAGGTGGGTTTGAGCGGCGAACTACGTCCGGTGAACCGAATAGAGCAGCGTATTGCTGAAGCCGCCAAATTGGGCTTTGAGTCGATGTTGCTTCCTGCTCATAATCTGCAAGGATTGGACCGTAAAAAATTTAAAATAGAATTGATAGGAGTAAGTACCGTGGAAGAGGCGTTTAGAGCCTTGTTCGGATAAGCGGAATGATGCTCTAAAGTAGTTATCGTAAAATAATAGACAAACAATGATACAGGAATTTCAGTTGCGGTTGCTGCCAAGAGAAGCATCCAGCGAAAAAGAACTCAAAGAATATATTTGCAGAGAGGAAGGATTCAGTCCTAAGTCTGTGACTGCTGTGAGGGTATTGAAAAAGAGCATTGATGCCCGTCAACGTACGGTGTATGTCAATGTCAAGCTCAGGGTTTATCTGAATGAAGAACCTGCCGATGATGAATTTGTACGTACCGAATATCGAAATGTGGAAGGAAAACCCTGTGTGATTGTTGTAGGTGCTGGTCCTGGAGGACTGTTTGCTGCTTTGCGACTGATAGAGCGTGGTATGCGTCCTATCGTGGTGGAGCGTGGCAAGGATGTGCGTCAGAGAAAGCGCGATTTGGCTCTAATCAGTCGCAATCATTGTGTGGATCCTGAGTCGAACTATAGTTTTGGAGAAGGTGGTGCCGGAGCATACTCTGATGGAAAACTGTATACACGAAGCAAGAAAAGAGGTAGTGTAGACAAGATATTGAATGTGTTTTGTCAGCATGGGGCATCTACTTCCATTCTTACAGATGCTCATCCCCATATAGGGACCGACCGTCTTCCGCGTGTGATTGAAGCGATGCGAAATGCAATTTTGGAATGTGGCGGCGAGGTGCATTTTGAAACCCGTATGGACCAGTTGCTGATAGAGAACGGAAAGACTGTAGGTATTGTAACGGCTAAGGGAGAGGAGTTCCGTGGACCGGTGATTTTGGCTACCGGACACTCGGCACGTGACGTCTATCGTTTGCTGTTCCGTCAGAAAATAGAGATAGAAGCGAAGGGTATAGCTGTTGGAGTGCGTTTGGAGCATCCGGCTCAGTTGATAGATTCTATTCAGTATCATAATAAAAATGGAAGAGGAAATTATCTTCCGGCAGCGGAATATAGTTTTGTGCAGCAGGTTAACGGTCGTGGAGTCTACAGTTTCTGTATGTGCCCGGGAGGTTTTGTAGTGCCTGCGGCAAGCGGACCGGAACAGTTGGTGGTAAACGGGATGAGTCCGTCGGGGCGAAATGGTAGATGGAGTAATTCGGGTATGGTAGTAGAGATTCGTCCGGAAGATTTGGCCGATCCTACCTTGAAGGTGAATGCCGGTATAGAACAGTCGGTTTTCGCTGCTTTAGAGGCTGAAGAACTGGCTACTGACTCTGCCAGTTGGAAAGGAGAGGTGCATCCGTTGGCCGTACTTCATTTTCAAGAGCAGATGGAAAGACTCTGCTGGCTGCAGGGGGGGATGCGGCAGGTAGCTCCTGCTCAGCGTATGGAGGATTTCACTCGCCGTAAATTGAGTGCCAGCTTGCCGGAAAGTTCTTATGTACCTGGATTGGTTGCTTCTCCGCTGCATTTTTGGATGCCGGAGTTTATTTCTTCACGTTTGAGTCAAGGATTTGTTTCGTTCGGACGCAGTTCGAGAGGGTTCCTTACCAATGAGGCGGTGATGATAGCTACAGAAACACGAACATCATCACCGGTAAGAATAGTGAGAGACCAGCAGACTTTGCAGCATGTGTCGGTAGAAGGTCTTTTCCCTTGTGGAGAAGGAGCCGGATATGCTGGAGGTATCGTTTCGGCAGGTATTGACGGAGAACGTTGTGCCGATGCTGCTGCCGATTACCTGGAGGCGATTGGTTGATAGTATTTGAATACTAAAAGAAAGGACAGGAAATGTATCATACAGATATAGCTATAGTGGAGGCTAATACATTGGCTGCTTTGGGATTGCGTACGATTTTAGAGGAGATGATTCCGGATATTACAGTACGTGTTTTTGCCGATTTCGGAGCGTTGATTGACGATACTCCCGATATGTATGCGCATTATTTTGTATCAGCGCAGATTTATTTTGAACATACGGCTTTCTTTATAGAGAAGGGTCCGCGTACTATAGTGCTTTGCAATGGCAATCAAAAGTTTCCGGCTGGTGTGCCGGCACTCAATGTCTGTCTTTCTCAGAAGGATTTGATTAAGGCTATCATGTATATGCGCAGCAGGGGGCACCATTCTTCTTCTGCGCAGCATGGTATGGAAGGGACTGGGGAGCATGAACTTTCTCCAAGGGAAATAGAGGTGCTCCAATTGCTTACCAGAGGATTGATTAACAAGGAAATTGCGGATAAGTTGAATATTAGTCTGACTACCGTGATTTCTCACCGAAAAAATATTACGACTAAACTGGGTATTCGTTCCGTATCCGGACTGACCATCTATGCCGTAATGCATGGGTATATTGAAGCTGACTCCATCTGACGGGGCGGCTTCGATAGATTCCTCATAAATTAGGATTGTGCGCCAAAGAGAATTACTGTTATTTTGCACCCGAAATTAAATGAGAAAATAATAACGTAACAGATAGATGATGAAGAAACGTACTGTCCTGGCTTTGCTGGCTGTAGTGGAGTGTGGAAACTTATTGGCGGAAAACAATCCGGTGGTGTTGCCGGTAGATACTGCAAGGGTTATTGATATTGAAGAGGTAGTGGTAGTGGCCACTCCTAAAGAAAACAATCGTTTGCGCAGGCAGCCGCTCTCGGCCACTTCTTTTTCTCAAGAGGAGATGAGGAAGAATAATGTGATTTCTATTAAATCTCTTTCCGGACTGGTACCCGGACTGTTTATTCCTGACTATGGTTCTAAACTGACTACTTCTGTATATGTGCGTGGTATTGGTTCGCGTATCAATACACCCGCTGTAGGACTATATGTGGATAATATTCCTTTTGTCGACAAATCGGCTTTCGACTTTAACTTTTCGGATATTGAGCGTGTGGATGTCTTGTGTGGACCTCAAAGCACGTTGTATGGTCGCAATACGATGGGAGGGCTGATACGTGTGTTCACTAAGTCACCGTTCAGTTATCAGGGTACTGACCTTCGTTTGAGTGGAGCTACCTATAATGATTACCGTGTCTCACTGACTCATTATCACCGGGTGTCGGAAACTTTTGCTTTTTCTACCGGATTCTTTTATGAGCATGAAGGTGGATTTTTCAAGAACAGTCTTGACGGAAGGCGTTTGGACAAAAGTGATGAAGCGGGTGGAAAAATTCGTGCCATTTGGTTGCCTTCCGAAAATCTGAAGGTGGATTTCACGTTGAATTATGAATATACCAAACAGGGTGGGTATCCTTATCAGTTGGTTTCCTTGAAAGAAAAGGATGTCTTTTATGAGGACCTTAAAGGGGATATCGGAAAAATTTCTTATGGAAACGACTGTGGTTATAAGCGTAATCTCTTGAATGGTGGGGTGAATCTGGAATATCAGGCTAATCAGTTTATATTAAGCAGTGTGACCGGATTTCAGTATTTGAAAGACCGTATGGATCTGGACCAGGATTTTACACGGAAGAACGTATATACCATGATGCAGAAACAGAACTCAAAGACGTTGAGTCAGGAACTGGTGATGAAGTCTAAGCCGGGAAAACGTTGGCAGTGGACTACTGGTGTGAGCGGTTTCTATCAGTGGCTGGATACAGACGGACCGGTGACTTTTCTTGAAGATGGGGTGAAGACTATGATTGAGGATAATGCAAACAAGAATTTTCCCGACAGTCCGAAAGCTCCTAAAATGAAATTTACGGTCAATAGCAAGATGATGCCTGTGCCGGGCTCGTTTGATACTCCGGTACTAAATGCAGCGGTGTATCATCAAACCACATTCAATGACTTGTTAGTAGAAGGGCTTTCTCTTACTGCCGGGCTCCGTCTGGATTATGAGAAGGTGTCTATGAGGTATGATACCCAGTCGATGTTGAACTTCGACTTCAGCATGAAGATGCAGATGCCGGGAATGCCGTTCCCTATTGTCAAGGAAGCCAAGAACAAGGATGCAGCAGTTCACTTCCATGGTAAGGAAACGAAGGACTATATGCAGTTGCTCCCTAAAGTGGCTTTGCAGTATAACTTTAACAAGCACAACAATGTTTATGTTTCTGCCGCCAAGGGGTATCGCTCCGGAGGTTTCAATATCCAGATGTTTTCGGATGTCATCAGCAGTTCTTTGATGGGGGCTACCATGGATGTATTGGCACAGGATGAGAACTTCAAGAAGTTTGCGCCTATTTTCCAGGCTTTCAAGAAAGAGCCTCGCAATGTACGTGAAGCTACTCTCTATCGTCCGGAGTATTCGTGGAACTATGAAGTTGGTTCGCATCTCACTTTGTTTGACGGAAAGTTGCAGGCTGATTTGGCTGCGTTTTATATGGATACGCACGACCAGCAGATTTCCAAGTTTGCAGAGAGTGGTTTGGGACGCGTTACAGTGAATGCCGGAAAGAGTAGGAGTATGGGAGCAGAGGCTGCTTTCAGAAGCCAGATTACCGACTGCTTTGCTTTGAATGGTAATTATGGATTTACGTATGCCACTTTTACCGATTATGCGGTGAGCGACACTCAGAATTACGATGGAAACTATGTGCCTTTTGTTCCTAAGCATACTTTCGTTGTCGGAGCGCAGTACCGTATTCCGGTAAAAGCAGCTTGGATGGAATATATTATGTTGGATGTCAACTATAAGGGGGCAGGACGTATCTACTGGACTGAGCAAAACGATGCTAGCCAGAAACTGTATGGTACTTTGAATGGACGTGTCTCTTTCAGTAAAGGTAAAGGTCAGGTGGCATTTTGGGTGAACAATGTCTTGGATACAGATTACCAGGCTTTTTATTTTGAAACAATGAATAGAGGGTTTGCTCAGATGGGGCGTCCGATGCAGCTTGGAGTCGATATCCGCTGTTGCTTTTGAGAATAAATTTTAACAGGCTATATATAGTAACCAAAACGAGGTGACATTTCTTTCAAAATGTCACCTCGTTTTGGTTCAATCGACGGCATATTTAGAACGAAATATGCCGTCGATTGGATAAAAATATGTCGTCGTTTTGTTCTGATTGACACTATAATTTCACCCCTCCTTTTCAGCAGGAGCTTTTTGATGGGCTGAAAATTGTATATCTTTTTGATTTTCAGTTTTTTCCTTCTTGCCGAACAGCCAACGGAAAAATCTTACCAAAAAGTTTCTTTTCTTAGCTTTTACGGCGGGTTGTGCAACTTCGTTTTGAGGAACGATTTCAGCCTTTTGTAAAGAGTCGGTTGTTGCTATCTTTATACTGTCGGTAGCTGTTTCTTTTAAACTGTCGTTGATAAAAATCAGTGAATCCGGTTTCATCAACTCCTTGTGCTTCTCTTTCCCGATAACACTGTCAGTAGCCAACCAATATGAATTGTTTTGTGTAGGCTGTTTAGGTTGAGGCTTAGGTTGCGGCACCTTGAACTGGATAGGAAGTATCCGTTTGCAGCGTACAGGTTGCCCGTGGTCCTTTCCTGGAATCCAGTGTGGCATTTCTCTAATCAGGTTCAAGGCAAGCGAGTCCATTACAGGATTCAGATGTCGCACAATGGAAGGAGAGGTAATTTCTCCATTGGTTTCCACCACAAATTGTACTCCCACCGCCCCTTCAATGGAATCTTTGAGAAATTGTTCCGGATATTTTAGGTTGCGTTGCTGGTATCTTTGGAAGGCTTTCATTCCCCCTCCGGGAAAGTCGGGCATTTGCTCCACTACTGAGTAAATTTTATTATTCCCTTTCGTTTGCATCTTTACCCGATATGGTTCGCTGCTGCTTTGTAGGAATGGAGTGATGTCTAGCTGCAAGTTTTCCATACCTTCGGCTCGTAGGGTAATGGAGTGATTATAGTCTGCTTCAATCTGGAACAGTCCTATTTCGTCGGATATAGTTCTTTTTCCGGTGCCTTGCACTCCGACAGAGGCTCCTGTTATGGGTTGGTCATTTTCATCTGTCACGATACCCTCTATCAGGAAAGTGTTGTTTTGCTGCTTATAGCCGATGACATCTTCGGGGGTGTCCAGATAGAATTTCTTTACAGCATTGTTTTTGTCCATTGAGAAAGAAGCGACGGCCTTTTCTTTGTCTTGTGTGAAGTAAAGGCTTGCAGTATGCGTATAATATTTGTTTAATTCAAATTCAAAGGCGATGACTCCTTCTTCGTTTGGACGATATTCGGTACTTCTTCCATTGATTTTTAGTAGAATCTGTGTTTGAGGTTCTCCAGTTGACTTGAGTACGGTTACTTCAAAAGCCAGTGATGTACTTTGAGCCCAAGTAGGTTGTGCGCCAAACAAGATGAGGCACAATGCGAAAAGAGATAGAATGTATTGTTTTGGATTTATTTTCATAATGTCTTTTAAATGATGTGCAAAGCTACAAGTATTCTGTTGTATTTCAAAGTTTCTTGATTTTTTTTCACAGCATATTGCTATTGTGCCATGCTGAAAGTCAGAAGGAATCAAAAAGAAAGAGGTTAAGAATACATCACTTTCTGTAAGTGGTATATTCTTAACCTCTTGGAAAATCTTATGGAAGGATAGGTTATGGAACAAACAGGGTGCGTTTAGGTTTATGGCTGACAGGATTGTAAATGACTTTTCCGATGCCATAGCTTCTACTTGTCTGTGTTTTCGGCTTAGGCAGAGAAGGGAACTGTCCGTGTTCCATGTGGTACAGTACGGGTCGGAGCAGTGAGTCCTGTGGCGTACCCAGTTCCCCCAGTTCTTTGCTAAGGTCCTCACTGATAAGATAGTCGGGTAGAAGTCCTTTCTCATAATAGTCATACTCACCTTTCGAATTGCTTACAAAGGCGGTGGTAAGCCAGAACTCCAGTTGTTTTACTTCTTCATCTGTAAAAAGACTTTGTGCCACATTCTTTCCAAAGGTCGGTTCTCCCACTTGCAGCAGTTTTTTTCCTAGATAAGGACGTAGACAATTGATAACCAGTTCGGAAGCTGAGGCTGTATTGGCAGTGGTAAGTACGTACAAGTGTTCAAATTGAACGGGTAGCGCACCTTTTAGCAGTGTAGGGTCGAACTGAAAAGATAAAGTTTTGTTTTGTTTGTCATTCTGAATCAAGTCTACACACTTCTGGTTCATAGCCTCTTGTGGTGCAAGGTAAGTGCTGAGCATTACGGCGGTAGAAACATTTCCTCCTGGGTTATATCTTAAGTCGAGGATGACATCAGTAGCAGAAGCCGGCATTTTTGCAAAGGCATCTTGCAGTTCGTTTTCCCTTTCTTTGTTAAACAAGTTGTAGGCAATATAGTATGCTTCTTTGTTGCCAACTTTGATGGTGCGGGTGGCTAGTACACTAGGTTCTGCAACGATGCGTGGTTGTGGCATATCTACAAAGACTGTGTCTGGCTTTCCTTCTGCATTTTTTCGTGCAATCTGAAAGCGGTGCGATTTGACAGGTTTGGAAATGAATCTCTCGAAATTGCTGGAACTGATTTGTTGGCTGTCTGCCAATAAAATCCATTCTCCTCGTTTCAAGTTCACTTCTTCTGCCGGAGAATTTGGGTATGTATATAATACGTGTACCGCATTGTTTCCTTCTGCATTTCTTACCAGTGCACCTTCAAATCCAAAAGAAGGGTATTGGCTTTGTGAGCGTGTAGTGAAAACCGAGTCGATATGAGAAAAGAGAACTCCGTTTTTCTGGTCTCGTGAAGAAGCTACGGTTCTAAGAAAATCACTTGGTTTCTTGAAGAAGTCAAGTCCCTCTTCAGCGGGCAAGTCCTCGTAGAACAAGTAGTATTCCTGCATTACGTTATACATCCAGGTCTTGTTGCTGATAAGAGCATAATATTCACCGGAGCGGTCTTTTCCGCACGAAACAGCCCCCATGCTTATCACAATGGTTGCCAGTATAAAGTAAATGTAAGATTTTCTCATAATTCCGGGTTATTTCATTTCAAATGAATTTTGTCCAATCATATTTCCATCTGCAAAGAGATAGACATTGTATTCGCCTCCAGGCAAGAACTCTTCCACATCCCAATATACGGTAACATGTTGTTCTTCACCGGTATATTCAATGTATTTTTTGATAGAATAGGTGATTTCTTTGTTTTCGAAACTGAAGCGAGTGTCTCCTTTCGACAAGATTTCATTGTTTGGTTTTGCTATACGTACATACAATGTTTTGTTGCCGGTAGAAGCCGTAATGTTTTTTACGATAGTGAATGAGATAGCTATTTTCTTCACATCCTTTGCACGGCGTGCGTTTTTGCCTCGTTTGTTCAGAAGTTGTGCCTTGATATTGGTGGCATCCAGCTGTGCAGCCAGTGACACCTTCTCATTCAAGTTCTTCTTTTCGGCAGCCAGCGTGTTGATTTGTTTGGTAGCGGCAGAGTATCGGCTTTTCACTTCAGTATTTTCTTTTACAAGTGCTGCATTGATTCTGTTGAGTGAGTCTATTTGCATTACGTAGCTTCTCAATACGGCACGCACCGTTTTTAGTTCTTTCTTCAGTCGCATGATTTCGTTGGCATTGCTGCTTTTTACTTGGCGCAGTTCCTCCAGCAGTCGTTGTGTCTTGAGTTTTTCGCTTTCCAGTTTTTCTCTCAATGAATCATTGTTGATCTGAATCTGAAGTTCGTCATATTGAGTGGCAAATGTGCTATATTCGTTCTCCATCTCTTCTTTTTCTATGGCGAAAAGTTGAGTCATTTCCTTGTTTTTACGCATTTCATTAAATGCAAAAAAAGATACTCCCGCAATCAATGCGATTAATGTAACTATGACAATCAGTAGTTTTTTATTCTTTTCCATGAAATTATGTATTTGTCGCAAAAGTACAATAATTTATGTAGAAGATAGTTGCTAAAGGCTTAAAAAATACGAATATCAAGGTACTTCCAGGATAATGGGCGGGTCTTGACTTTCAGTCCATGCAGAAAAGTGATATTGTGGATATGAGATGGGGGCTTTATTGTCTACCCAGTCATTGAGCACTTTTATCAGGGGCCAGTTGTTGTATGCGTCTTTGATGTAAACAGTCATACGTTCTGGGTTGTATTTGTAAGTGTAGGGGAGTTTTTTCTTTGAATCTCCTATTATGTTTTTTTGTATGTAATAACAATATTGGATGATAGATGACGTTGAACATTCGTAGCTAATGCCTCCTTGGGGAATCTCTTTTTCAAGTTGGTAGGTATAGCAGTTGATGGTTTTAGAGTCTGAGGTACTATTGGAAGATATACCTCCCGAATAAGTTCTAGGAGCATAAGTACAATTGGCGGCAAAGCAGTTTAAAATTTCTCCATGATTATAGCCGCAGATACCTCCCGCATGAAATTTATAGTTGAGTTGTGAATTGAAATCATTTTGAATGGAAGCACAATCCTTTATTATGCCAGACGACAGGTTACGGCTGGCAATTCCTCCCATTATTACGTCGTGATTCGTATATTTGATAGCTGATGAAATACACTGGCAATGCTCTATCAGACCCTCATTCTTTGCAACAATTATTCCTATTGTTGATTCGAAGTACCTGTAATGTTGCCCATTGAAGCTACATTTTTCAAGGGTAAGATTTTTAATGATGCCGTTTTTCCCGACTTTGTAAAACAGTGCAAAGTTATAATTTTTTATCGGGTAATCGAATGAAAGGTGTAGCTGGTGTATGGTGTGCCCCATACCATCAAAACAGTCAGAGAATTCAATACCATCATTGGAATCATGATGTCCGATACCCTGCATACGCTTATTGTCCTCTTCTGTGAAATAAAGGTCTTTATATAGTTTGTAGGTAGTTTTCCCTTGGATTGTTGTGGCAAATTCATCCAAAGTTCTGCCATTATATTCTTTTCCGTTGAAGAGGTGAGCAAAGGCAATCATATCTTCTACGGAGTAGATGCCGGGTTCATGTTCTTTGGAGATAAGTTGGCAGGAATATTTCTTATTGTGAAGATATTTGCGTGTTTGGATAGGAAGGGTTTTCTTTTCTCCGTTTAAGAAGACAAGTTCGATAGAGATGTCCAGCGCATTGGTTGGAGGGATGATAAAAGAATATACTCCATCCTCTCTTTTATCTAAGTATTGCATGGAAGAAGGCTGTTCATTCCATACAATATCTCCGGAATAAGGTTCAATGGCTGTTATGCTTTTTGAAGTGCAGATGCCTATTTGTTTGATTTCAGAGTTGATATAAGGTTTTGCTTCCAGGTTGAGAAGAGCAAAAAGATGTGAGAAGGATAAGTTGATGTTCGATTGATAATTTACTTGCTGATTACAAGAAAGTATATCTTTCAGAACACCGTTGGAATCATATAATTCTGATGTGTTGGAGGGGTACTCTGGATAGTATGCTTGAATATGTGCGGCTTGTGGTGCTTTTTCCCATTTCAAGTCGTGTTGCCAACAGTTGCCTTGATAGGTTAGTATTACATTCTCACAGTTGATACCTCCCTTGCTGAAAAATGAGATTTGGCTTCCTTGTGGAAAATCTTTGGAAGAAGAACTTCGGGACTGATAACCTTGAAATTCGTGATATGTATTTCCAGTAATAATGAATTGTTCCTTTGGGGTGTTCAGTTCTATTTGGTTGGTACATCCGCATACGATGAGAAAGAGTATTCCAAGTAATGGTTTCATGATAGATATGGCTAAGGTTTATATTATATTCATAAAACGTATTTTTGATGGATTTTATACTGTTGGCTTGTTGTTTTCATAAATAAAAAACGCTGTATACCTTCACAGGCATACAGCGTAAACTACAATACAAAATACAAATACAACTAAACGAGATATTATGTGTATCGATAAACGATATATTATGGTTTAATGAAATCATAGAGACTTTCGGTCTCTACCTTATTTATTATACAATACCTTGCCCCATCATAGCATGGGCTACTTTCATAAATCCGGCAATATTTGCCCCCTTTACATAATTGACATATCCGTCAGTTTCGGTGCCATATTTCACGCATTGTTCGTGGATGTTGTGCATAATCTGATGCAGTTTTTCATCCACTTCGGGTGCGCTCCAGCTCAGATGCATGGCATTTTGGCTCATTTCCAGTCCGGAAGTGGCTACACCTCCTGCATTGACAGCCTTTCCAGGGGCATACATAATCTTATGGCAGATGAATGCGTCGATAGCTTCCGGAGTACATCCCATATTGGATATTTCGCCCACACAAGTTACTCCGTTGGCTATAAGTTGTTTGGCATCTTCACCATTCAGTTCATTTTGGGTAGCACATGGCAGTGCGATATCTACTTTTACCTCCCAGGGACGGTGTCCTTTCACAAAGGTAGCTTCCGGATATTTCTCTGCATAAGGAGCTACGATGTCATTGCCCGAAGCTCGCAGTTCCAACATATAGTCAATTTTTTCTCCGCTGATGCCGGTCGGGTCATATACATATCCATCGGGACCGGAGATAGTCACCACTTTAGCTCCCAATTGAGTAGCTTTTGTAGCGGCTCCCCATGCTACGTTTCCGAAGCCTGAAATAGCCACTGTTTTGCCTTTTATATCAATGCCCTTCTTGTCGAGCATGTGTTTTACGAAATACAGACCGCCGAAACCTGTAGCTTCAGGTCTTACCAGTGAGCCACCAAATTCAAGTCCCTTACCGGTAAATGTGCCGGTAAACTCATGGGTCAGTTTCTTATACATTCCAAACATATATCCTACTTCACGTCCGCCTACGCCGATATCACCGGCAGGAACGTCCATATCAGGTCCTAGATGACGCCATAATTCAAGCATGAAAGCCTGACAGAAACGCATCACTTCGGCATCACTCTTGCCGCGTGGTGAGAAATCAGACCCACCTTTTCCACCGCCCATAGGCAAGGTGGTCAGTGCATTTTTGAAAGTTTGTTCAAAACCGAGAAACTTCAGAATGGAAAGGTTTACTGAAGCATGGAAACGGATACCGCCCTTGTAAGGGCCAATAGCATTGTTAAATTGCACGCGGTAGCCCAAGTTGACCTGCACTTTCCCGTTGTCGTCTACCCAAGGAACTTTAAAGGTGATGATACGGTCGGGTTCTACCAAACGTTCTATCAATGAAACTTTTTCAAATTCAGGATGTTGGTTATACACCTCTTCTATGGAAAGGAGAACTTCTTTCACTGCCTGTAGATATTCCAGTTCACCAGGATGCTTAGCCTCCAAAGATGACAAGATTTGATTGATGTTCATGATAATGTTGTTTAAGATATAACAAAATGTTTTTCTATCCTCTTGCAAAATTATCATTTTTGGCTAATCGTGCAAGTCTTTCCCGATATTTTTCTTGATAGAAATGATAAATTGTTAATTTGTTCATTCATAGGTTTTCGACGTTATGCTAAAAAGATAAGCCACTTGTTGGATAAATCAACGGAAATACCTTATTTTGTTAGAAAAATAAAAGCTTAAATTAGAAAGTTATGCTCAGTAAGTTAAAGTTAAATCAGCTCTATTTCAAGGATACGCAATTTGTGAATCTGATGACTAAGCGTATCTTCAATGTGCTGCTGGTGGCCAATCCATACGATGCTTTCATGTTGGAGGACGACGGCCGTATCGACGAGAAGATATTCATTGAGTACATGAATCTGAGTTTACGCTATCCTCCTCGTTTCACACAGGTTTCTACCGAAGAAGATGCCTGGAAGCAGTTGGGCATTACTATGTTCGACTTGGTCATTTGTATGCCGGGTTCGGATAATAGTGACACTTTCGATATTGCCCGTCAAATCAAGGAGAAATATCCCCGTATCCCTTTGGTTGTACTGACTCCCTTTTCGCACGGTATTAAGGAACGTATGGAGCATGAAGACCTGAGTATTTTTGAATACGTGTTCTGCTGGCTGGGGAATACCGACCTGCTAGTGTCTATCATCAAGCTGATAGAAGATAAGATGAACCTGGAGCATGATATTAAGGAGGTGGGGGTGCAGATGATTCTGCTGGTAGAAGACTCCATCCGTTTTTATTCTTCTGTGCTGCCCAACCTCTATAAATTTGTGTTGAGGCAGAGTCAGGAGTTTGCTACTGAGGCCTTGAATGAGCATCAGCGCACGCTCCGTATGCGGGGCCGTCCTAAGATTGTACTGGCACGTAACTATGAAGAGGCGATGGAACTTTATGAAAAGTATCAGAACAATATATTGGGAATCATATCCGATGTTCGTTATCCGCGTGAAGGGAAAGTAGACCCGATGGCAGGAATCAAGTTCTTGAATGAGGTGCGTAGCAAAGCCCCTTTCTTGCCTATGATTCTTCAGTCGGCCGAAGAAGCTAACCGATTTTATGCCGACAAATGTAATGCTTTGTTCATCGACAAGAACTCCAAGAAGATGAACATCGACCTTCGTGAAGCCGTGTCCGATAAGTTTGGTTTTGGCGATTTTATTTTCCGTAATCCAAAGACCAAGGAAGAGGTGGCTAGGGTGCATAATCTGAAAGAACTCCAAAATGTAATTTACTCCATACCTGCCGATTCTTTACATTATCATATACGTAGGAATCATATATCGCGCTGGTTGTATTCGCGTGCCATCTTTCCGGTGGCAGAGTTCTTGAAGCAGATTACTTGCGATTCACTTCAAGATATCGATGCTCATCGTCAGATTATCTTTGAGGCCATTGTGAAATATCGCAAGATGAAGAACCAGGGGGTAGTGGCCATTTTCCAGCGCGACCGCTTTGACCGCTATTCGCATTTTGCGCGTATCGGCGACGGGTCGCTGGGAGGAAAGGGGCGCGGACTGGCATTTATCGATAATATGGTGAAGCGTCATGCCGAGTTTGAGGTATTTGAAAATGCTTCAGTAGTCATCCCTAAGACGGTGGTACTTTGTACCGATATCTTTGATGAGTTTATGGATACCAATATGCTTTATCAGGTGGCATTGAGTGATGTTGACGATGAGGCTATCCTTCATGCCTTCTTGAAAGCCAAGTTGCCCGACCGTCTGGTTGAAGATTTTTTTGCTTTCTTCGATGCGGTGAAAGCCCCTATAGCCATCCGTTCGTCCAGTTTGCTGGAAGATTCCCATTACCAGCCCTTTGCCGGAATTTATTCTACTTATATGATTCCTTATCTGGACGATAAGTATGAGATGCTTCGTATGCTGAGCGATGCGATAAAGGGGGTATATGCTTCGGTATACTATAGGGATAGCAAGGCGTATATGCAGGCCACCAGCAATGTTATCGACCAAGAGAAGATGGCGGTTATCTTGCAGGAAGTGGTTGGCGAGCAGCATGGTTCTCGTTTTTACCCTTCTATTTCCGGAGTGGCACGCTCCATCAACTATTATCCTATCAACGATGAAAAAGCAGAGGAAGGTACGGTCAGCCTGGCACTGGGACTGGGTAAATATATTGTAGACGGGGGACTGACCTTGCGTGTCTGCCCTTATCATCCCGACAAGGTGTTGCAGACCAGCGAAATGGAAATGGCACTGCGGGAAACCCAGACTCGTTTCTATGCGCTCGACCTGGAGAATACCGGGCAGAACTTTTCTCTTGACGACGGATTCAATCTTCTAAAACTTTCTGTGCGCGATGCAGAGGCGGATGGAGCTTTGCAGTATATTGCATCTACTTATGACCCTTATGATATGGTGATACGCGACGGTATCTATCCAGGTGGGCGTAAGGTGATTACTTTTGCTAATATCTTGCAGCATGGGGTTTTCCCTTTGGCGGAGATACTTCGTCTCACACAGAAATATGGGCAGTGGGAGATGCGACGTCCGGTTGAGATAGAGTTCGCAGTCAACTTGAATGCCCGCGAGAAGAAAGGTACTTTCTATCTGTTGCAGATTCGTCCGATGGTGGAGATGAAGGCTGATTTGCAAGAAGACTTGAACCTGATTCCGCAAGATCGTCTGTTGCTTAGGAGTGAAAATGCTTTGGGGCATGGCATTATGGAGGATATTCAGGATGTGGTATATGTTAAGACTGAAGGTTATTCAGCTTCCAATAACCAGCTTATTGCGTATGAGATAGAGAAACTCAACAAGCGTTTTTTGGATGAAGGAAAGCATTATATCTTAGTAGGTCCCGGACGGTGGGGAAGCAGTGACACTTGGCTGGGAATACCGGTGAAATGGCCAAATATTTCGGCTGCCAGAGTGATTGTGGAGGCAGGTTTGACCAATTATCATGTGGATCCGAGTCAGGGTACACACTTCTTCCAGAATCTGACTTCTTTTGGAGTGGGATACTTTACCATCAACGCTTATCGTAACGATGGTGTCTATAACGAAGAATTGCTCAACAGTATGCCGGCGGTCGAGGAAACTCAATATTTGCGTTGGGTGCATTTCGAAATGCCGATAACAGTAAAGATGAATGGAAAGAAAAAGCAGGGGGTAGTAGAACTTTAGTGTTTTCCTCTCAGTTATTATCCGTTGTTGCGATATTCTAGCGGACTCATCCCTACATACCGTTTGAAGTATTTTCCGAAGAAAGACATATTGGCAAAGTTCAGCGAGTCTGAAATCTCCTGAATGGTGAGTGAAGTAGATTTCAGTTGCGACTTGGCATCCATGATGACCATGCGCGAAATAATTTCAATGCACGTATGTCCCAGTATCTGCTTTACGGTGGTGCAGAGATGGGCCTGCGAAATACCGAGCTTCCCGGCATACCATGCCACACTTCGGGTCTCATTGTATTTCTGCATCACCAGTTGGGTGAAGTCGCGGCAAATCTGTTCGCTTTTTGATAGGGCAACCTTTTCTTCCTGCGGATTCATGTACATGGCTGCAATGCCGGCATGAATGTTGTTATATAAATAAGGTGTAATCATTTTCCGCTTGTGGGAGTCGAAGAATTCATAGAGTTTGATAAGGAAGCCAAAATATTCTTCCAGCAGTTGGGCTCCTTGTGGTTTCAGTGTATAGACGGGGCGCCCCAGGGTGGTGAACATGGTTTGCAGGATGGCACGATTGGCGGTAGCCTGTTCAATGTAGGTAGATGAAAATCCTCCGAAATAGATTTTCAGGTTGCCGTTTACCTGATGAATCTGAAAGATACTTCCCGGCATGATGGTCACGAAGTCATTGGCTTTGACCGATATCTTGTTCAGATTGACCGAGGCCTCAATTTCTCCCTCCATGCACAGTACGAAAATCTCCGATTTCAGACGGCACGGGAAGTTGGTATACAGGTTCAGCAGTTCCTTGCTGATTCCGGTACCTATGACCCATTCTTCGGGCAAATCTATTTTAGGCAGTTCTTTTTCCATAATTAATCTGATTGAGGATATTGGTATGCAAAGATAGGATTTTTATCGGGAAAAAGCGGATGAATTGAAAAAATGACTATTGTGAAGATGCATATAAAATGTATATTCCTAATAATATGCAGGGTGATTGGTGCGTTTGTGATGTTCTTTTTAAAAATAGAACATTAAAAATAAAAATAGACCTTGCGGAAACAGATTATTTGAAGTTACTTTGCACCGTTAAAAATAATGGGCAGTAGGTATCGTTTATGAAGAGCTATCGCCTGATAGTTAATTTTAAAAATTAAGTGTAAAAATGAAAAAGAATTTATTTGCGTATTTGTTTACAATGCTGTGCTCGGTTGCTTTGTTCAGCTCTTGTAGTGATGACAATGATGGTCCTG
>JARIAN010000158.1 GCA_029257865.1 Phocaeicola sp. | reverse complement strand
AAAATAAGATTCTCTAAATCTTATTTCATCTAACATAAAAATCATTCCGAGTAAAGATTTACTTATTTTTATTCGGAATGATTTTTTATCTCTTAATAATTAAACAATGTCACAATTCATATTCAAGAACATAGCAGTAGCCTGTGCCATAACTTGTGGAATATCCTTATCCGGCTGCTCTTCTGACACTCCTCCCGCTGAATTTGCAACTGGTCCCGTAGAACTCCCAGCCTTGTCATCTGATGCCAATTGTCTATTTGTTTCACATTCCACCCCCTATCAAGGAATGAATGTAAATACTTTCAGTCTGGAATATGACAAGGCAAAGAAACATGCACGTTGGGTTGCCTTCAAGTTTTACAACACTACCGGAGAAACCAATGTGGACCGAAGTCCGGACGATTCCTTTGCACCAGACCCGGCTATCAACATCAAAGACCAAAGGACAAGAAACGATTTTGGAAGAAAAGGATATGACCGAGGACACCTGTGCGCCTCTGCCGACCGAGTATATGACTCGGAAGCCAACAAACAAACTTTCTACTACAGCAATATGAGCCCGCAAAAAAACTCATTCAATGCCGGTATTTGGAGAGAACTGGAGGCTATGGTACAAAGATGGGGGCGCAACAACAGTTTGCGTGATACGCTCTATGTGGTGAAGGGTGCAGCACTCAACAAGCCCGAATACATTGAAAAATACATCGGTGGAGACAAATCGAAACCGGTACCCAAATACTATTTCATGGCGTTGCTCAACAAGAAAGGCGACGGGTTCAAAGCCATTGCCTTTTGGCTGGACCAGACCCGAAGCTACCCTAGGAATGAGAAACTTGCCAAATATGCCATCACAATAGACGAACTGGAAGAAAAGACCGGTATCGACTTCTTTCACTACCTCAATGACCCGCTGGAAAATGCGGTAGAATCTAGTATACAAACCAGTGCATGGAGTGGACTATAATAAAAATACAGCCGATTCACCTTCCAACAAGCGAACCGGCTGTATCCTTTCTTCTTTAAAGAGTGTTCCTTTATCTCTTCTTTAAATAGATAATTGTAGGCAAATGGTCACTAAACCCATTCAACCATTGTCCACCGGCTTGTGTGCGCTTAGGATAGCCTTTATATTTTCCTTCTAGCTGCATCAAGAAATCTCTTCTAAAAATTTCATGCTGCTGGAAAGTTAACTTACCAGACTTCTTAGACAACAAATTACCGGTAAAAACAATCTGGTCAAATAGATTCCATTTACCCCGATATTTCAATGTACCTTCGCCGCCAGCCAATGTATTCCACCACGGATTATAAAGCTCTTTCTTGCCCACCTTCTTACATTCACGTTTTGCCCCTAAAGCCTCCGCCATACTCTTATCCATTGGGTCGTCGTTCATATCCCCCATAATGAAAATCTTGACATGAGGATCTATCTGCTGCAAAGAATCCTTTAATGCCCTTACTTGCTCACCGGCATATTCACGAGCTGGCGACTGAGCTCCACGCGAAGGCCAATGGTTTACAATAAGAGCCACATGCTCACCAGCCAATGTACCATCGGCAATCAAGAATCCACGAGTAGGACGGTCTCCTTGCTTCTTCAAACGGTAAGGTACCAATTTGGCAGACTTCAGCATATAAAGTTTCGGATTATACAAAAAAGCACAGTCTATCCCTCTCTCATCCGGTCCTTCATAATGAATAATCTCATAACCTCGGTTCACTAAATCCGGCTGCTTCAGCAAATCCTCCAACACACGACGGTTCTCCACTTCTGCCAGACCAATCACGGCAGGTCCTTCCGAAACCTTGTCGACTGCCAGCATCGATAAAACTTTAGACATATTCTCCAGCTTTGACTGATACTTCTTTTCATCCCATTGGTTTCTTCCTTCAGGCAAATACTCGTAGTCCTTCTTACCTTCATCGTGGTGCGTATCGAAAAGATTCTCCAAATTATAGAATGCAATACTATACCATTGTTCTTTTTTATTTCTCGCCCATCCCGACAGACAGATACTTGTCAAGAAGAGCACTAACCAATATTTCTTCATCATTTTACCTATTAATAATAAAGGGAATTGACTATGGATAAACCACACCCAATCCCCTTCATTCATATTTCAATAATAATATAGCTTTTATTTAACCAGTTCCGGGTCTCCAGCCACTTCAAACTGTCCTTTACCCAAACTCTTATAGCGGAATGAGTAAACCAGTTTGTCGCGTCCGTCATATACCAAAGTCTGAACTTTATAGTACAAGTCTACGCCACTCATCTGAGTAGGAGCATCCGGATACTTAATAACAAGCATCTGACGACAACCTTCCTGAACCATGCTCATCAGATATCCAACTGCTTTTTCATCATCTGCATCAATCTTTCCTTCCGGGTCATTCACACGACGCGTACCTAAATCTATATTAAAGTTCTTGTAATGCGAAGAAGCGCCGAACCAATATTCAGTATTTCCATACTTCTTGTCAAGGTATTCCGGCTTGTTGTTCTTCACCCAGTCTACCAAGATCGTATATTCAGCTTCTGCCATAACGACAGTGATTGTCGGATCAAACAACCATTTCTCACCATTATGCAGATAAGTTTCCTTAGAATGAACAGAAATATTTGCATTCAAAGCCCAAACACCACCTTTATAAAGGTATTCATCGGCATATACTACAGTCACTTTATCTTTATCCTTGAAGAACTTATACAACACCACCTGAGTATCGCCTTCTTTTGCATAAGGAAGTTTCACCTTCAAGAAATCTGGAAGATATTCATCAGCCTTAATAGAAGAAGAGAAGTTGTTATGCTTTCCCGGTTCACCCATAGCAGAATAATCTTCAGGAGTCACTACCAATGCTTCTCCGCTCCGGAAAGGTGCCCAAACACCATCCTTAAACTGATACAAGTCGTTGCGCCATTCAGTATCTACTTTCATGGTAGAAACTATAATATTATCCAACTGCACAGTAGTAGTGGCACCCTCACCACTTCCTGCATAGCGAAAAGCAAAGTTTACGGTCTTTCCTACATAGTCTTTCAACGAGAAGTTGCCTACATTAGCAGGTGAAGTAAACCCACTCGGATTTCCTTCAGGAAATTTGAATGACTTAGTTATCTCAGTCCATTCCGATTCAACGATTTTATCACCATTGCTATAAGAGTCAGAAACAAAGACACTCAATACATTTCCCTTGAAATGACCCAAGACCAAATCAAAAGTAAACATAGCTGCTGCATCGTCTATCTTGACTGCTTTAGTCACCAGCCAGTTTTCTTGTTCGCCGGTTGTTTTAAAGGCTGAAAATTTAGCACTGACTCCATTAAAAGCATTAGCAGTCCATTTGGTATCACCTTTCACCAAAATCTGCTTCCAGCCGTCAATCTTGATTTCATCATTCTTTTCAAATACTTCGAAATCTTCTTTCAGCAACACCTTTCCCTGAGGTTCTTTATCGCTATACTTATATTCCACCAATGCGAAGCTCTCTTCCTTAGCATCCTTGATAGCATCCTTCAACACTCCGGGAAGTGCCGATTCAGGAGCATGCGCCGGAGAAAGGAATTCATTTCCATTCTTGCCCCACACCTTAGCATAATCTTCTTTACTCAAGCTATACAGTTTCACACCGAAATACTTCTTCAATATTTCTGACTTGTCTTCCTTGAAATTATAGGTAACCCCTACCGTAGAGCCCTTACCCCAACTTGGATAAATGCCCGCCAATACTTCAGGAATATAAGTTTCACCTTTTGCAAAATCATTCAAAGCCATGTCCGAAGCCACGCGCTTGGCCAGATTTGAATCATTCTTATTGGTTGCATTTTTCTGTGCCAGTTTTGAGATAGTCTCATAATCAGCTTTCGACAATACATATTCCACTTCCGACTTCGTGATGACAGTACCCTGGGCATCAATCTCATTATAGATATCTTCCATCGGGTCACAGGCTGCAAACAGTCCACCTGCCAAAGACAATGCGATTAAATTATATTTAAGTTTCATACTTACAATCATGTTTTAAGTTTACAATCAGAACATTACTTTAAATCCGGTAGACCAGGTTCTTCCAAAGCCATAATATACCAATGCGGTATCCCAGTTATGGCTTGTACCATCCTTAGCATCTGCCACGTAGCAAGTGTTGGTCAAGTTATATACATTACTGTAGATAACGGCTTTTAGACCCTTGCACAAGTCGAAACGGTAGCTCAAACCCAAATCAATGGTATAGAAGTTTGGCATCTTCCAAGAGTCTACACCTGCATCCGATTTGTTAGTACGATAAGAAGGATCGAAATCGGCATAGTTCTTTCCGGCAAAGTTATAGTCTGCATTCAGTTTCAAGCCCTTAAACACTTCCCAAGAAGCCGACAAGGCAGCAGTCATCTGTGCCGAGTTACCTACGTGCACATCTTTCAAGTAAGCATCATAGTTTCCGAGGAGCTTATCTGTAGCATCGTCATAAAGAGCGAAGTGTACATCATCAGCCCAAGTCCAGTCACCATAAGAGAACATACCCTTCAGTTCGAAGGTATTGACCGGCTTGTAAGTTGCTTCCAGCTCCACACCCATATGTACTGCATCCAAGCCAGTAATGTTGGCGTTGTTCTCACCTACCCTCTTACGAACCGACTTGTCCATCCATTTAGTATAGTATCCGTTCAGAGCCACGTTCAAGTATTCATTGCTGAATCCATATCCCAACTCGAAAGTCATGATTTTTTCGTATGGAGCATTCTGGTTGGCTATTACGTTATGGTCTGGGAATACACTATTGAAATAAGGAGCACGGGTAAAGTAACCTGCATTAAAGAATGCATTGTGGTTATCGTTGAACTTATAGTTATATCCGGCTTTCACACTCCATGGCTGGAAATGATAGAAACTTGACTTCTCACCATATTTAAGGTATTTTCCTTTATCGTGATAACGGTAAGATTCGTTTGTTACCGATGCAGAAAGGAATGAAGACCATTTGTCGGTATTATATTCAGCCTGTGCAAAAAGTCCAGCCCAAACAATTTCACCGATACTACTGTACTGCACCACATCTCCTTCTTTCAGAAGAGCATCTGCCGACTGGAAATCCAAATGGTCCTTACCCGGCATATAATATTCACCACCCAGCAAGTCGTCAATCACTTCCTTATGATAGCCTTTATAGTAACGTCCGTCGAAACCGCCGGTCAATGTGAAATTTTCAGTAAGACGATTCTTGTACGAACTCAGCAATCCGTACCAGTCATGGTCATTGATTGCATTGGTGAAGATAGCCTGCGAACCATTAGGGTTTGCCGCATTTTCAGCCAATACAGCATCATAATCCAACAAACCACCGTCTGTCAGTTTAGTATCCTCGTATGGGCGACCAGTCTTGTTGTCGATAGACAACCAGTTGCTCTTGGCACCACGTACACGGCGTCCACCGCCGGTAGCCATAGAAGCATATAAAGAAGTAGTCAAAGAAGACTTCTCGTCGATAGTCCAGTAATGGTTCAATGAAACCTGTGGCTTGTGGTAGAAGTTATATCCATAAGCACCACCAGTCAACTCACCGTTCATGTAACCATATGAATAGTTAAGGCGACCACCATCCGAACTATTCTTATATTCCTCGATAGAATGCATAGTTGAACGCTGGTTGTGCCACTGAGGAGCACCGAAAGCAGTCAAAGACAGTTTATGATGTGCATTGATTACCTTAGAGATGTTACCAAAGTAAGTCCAGCCTTCGTAGTTAGTACCTTTCACATATCCGTCACCGGTATTCAAGGCACCCATCATAGTTACAGACCATCCGTTATCCATCAAACCGGTAGAAACAGACACTGCGTATTTGCGGAATCCGTCATTACCTACTCCAATATAAGCAGAGCCGCCTTTCTTGGCTTCAGTGCTCTTGGTAACCATATTCATAGTTCCCCCTACTGAAGACAATCCTAAAGCAGAAGCACCCAGACCACGCTGTACTTGAATAAACTGGCTTACATCAGAAAGTCCTGACCAGTTAGACCAATACACTCTACCATCTTCCATACCATTGATAGGCACACCGTTAATCAGCACACCCAAATTGGAAGAGTCGAAACCACGCATGTTGATACGAGAGTCACCATATCCACCGCTGTTACGGGTTACATAGATAGAAGGAGTAGATTTCAGCAACTCAGGGAATTCCAAGTTACCCACTTTTTCTTCAATAGCAGCCAGCTTCACATTCGAAATAGGAATAGGAGTCTGGCGGTCTGACTTGATGATAGAAGCAATTACGCTTACTTCTTCCAGACCAATGGCATCAGGAGTCATAGTAATCACCCCTAAATCAACACTCTTTCCAGAGGCTTTTACCTGTTGGCTCAGTTCGTTATAACCTACATAACTAAACACCAATGTAACTTTGTCACTTTTCACCTTCAACGTAAAGTTACCATCGATGTCTGTAACAGTTCCTTCAGAGGCACCTTTCACCGCAATTGTCGCTCCAATCAACGGTTCGTTACTGTCGGCATCTACAATTTTACCTTTCAATGTAGCCTGAGCTACCGCTGTAGCAATACTACAAATTGCAAGCACTGCAAATAATAGAAAATGCTTCAGATAATTTTTCATAAATCCTGTTGTTTTATATTACTATTAAAATATGTACAAATGTACGAATTTTTATCATTAAATCTGCTACTATTATATAAAATATCAATTATAGGCCTCCTTTTAACCGTATTTCGTTAACGCGAACAGCAATTTAACCTACTGATTACAAAAATATTTCATCTATCTTCGTTTACTTTATCACAGCCCGTTTCGCCAAATAGTTAATTTTTCGATATTTTAAAACAAAAAGAGTAAACAAATCACATTATATATCTATCATTTTTCCAGCAACAGAAGCTCTTTCTAAACCCATTTTCACCATCTGAAAAAATCTTTTCCTTATTTTCGCCAAAACGACGACATATTTTGCTGAAAATATGCCGACATTCTATTGAAAATATGCCGACGATTCCACTAAAATATACCGACGATTTCACAAAAATATGCCATCGATTTCATTTCCCTCCTCCAGAATGTTTTTCCAGCAAACAAACAAGCACCGATTTTTTTCATTATCTTTGCGTCAGTCTCTTAAAACATATCAGAAAAAACATGGAAAGAATCATCGTTACCCCCCCTATAAATATCCACACGCACATACAGCTTCCCTCATCGAAAAGCTTGTGCAACCGTGCACTAATCATCAATGCGCTAGCTCACGGAAGCGAACCGCCACAGAACCTTTCCAACTGTGACGATACTCGCGTAATGATGCAAGCCTTGCAGCAGATGCAACCAACTATCGATATCATGGCAGCCGGTACTGCCATGCGATTTCTTACCGCTTTTCTTACCGTTACACCGGGGACCCATCTCATTACTGGAACCGAACGGATGAAACAACGCCCTATCGGAATACTGGTGGATGCTTTACGCAGTTTGGGAGCAGATATTGACTATGCGGAGAACGAAGGATTCCCTCCGCTACGCATTACCGGAAAAAAGTTAGATAAAGAGAACATCACATTACCGGGAAACGTAAGCTCGCAATATATTTCGGCACTCTTGATGATAGCTCCTACCTTAGAGCACGGACTGACTCTTACACTGGAGGGGAAAATTGTTTCACGCCCTTACATCGACATGACACTGCAACTGATGCGCGACTTCGGTGCTCAGGCAGAATGGATAGCCGACAACCAGCTGAAAGTGGAAGCTACCGGGTACCAGCCTACACCTTATTATATAGAGAGTGATTGGAGCGCAGCCTCCTACTGGTATGAAATCTGCGCCTTGACACCCGAGGCTACCGTAGAACTGCCGGGACTGTTCGAACAGAGCCTGCAAGGTGATGCCGCCGTGGCACAAATCTTCAGTCTGCTGGGAGTGGAAACAAGCTACTCGGAACGGATGGTCACTCTCCACAATACGGGAAAAGCCGTAGACAAACTGGAGTATGACTTTGTAAACCAGCCCGACTTGGCACAGACTTTTGTAGTGACTTGCTGCATGAAGCATATCCCGTTCTGCTTTACCGGTCTAGAAAGCCTGAAGATAAAAGAAACCGACCGTATTTTTGCACTTATCACAGAAATGAAGAAACTGGGCTATGTGGTGAAAGAAAAAGACAACTCCATCTTGTACTGGGATGGAGAACACTGCCCGGCACAGCCTCATCCTGCCATCGACACTTACGAGGACCATCGCATGGCAATGGCTTTTGCCCCGGCTTCACTGATACTGAAATCGGTCTGCATCAATCATCCGCAAGTGGTGAGCAAGTCGTATCCCAACTATTGGGAAAACTTGCAAAAGGCCGGATTCAATCTTGCTGAAAGCAACACCCAGGCGTAAACAAAGGAACAACAGAAAAAAAAAACAATTATAAACATGTGGATACTTGTACTAATTTTAATTGGAGTAGCCTTGTTCGGCTTGATAGCCGGATGGCTCTACAACCGAAACATCCAAAAGAAAATAGAGAAGGGTGAAATTACAGAAGCACCGGAAATCGTGGAAGTAGACAGCGAATGCTGCGGGCAACATGAGACTTGCGAAAGAGACAGTCTGCTGGCTGCCGTAAGCAAAGGCATTGAATATTACGACGACGAAGAACTGGACCGCTTCAGAGGAAGAAACTCGGAAGAGTACGAGGAAGAGGAAATTGAGGAGTTCAGAAACATCTTATATACCATGCAAGAAGTGGAAGTGGCAGGATGGTGCCGCAGCCTACAACTGAGAGGTATTGAATTTCCTGCTGAACTGAGAGATGAACTGTTCCTCATTGTAGGCGAACGCAGAAATCACTAAAACATTATCGCTTATGAATAACTTGACAGAATTGTTTCAATATACCTTCTTCCAACATGCCTTACTAGGCAGCCTATTCGCCAGCATCGCTTGTGGAATCATCGGCACCTACATCGTTACCCGACGATTGGTATTCATCAGCGGAGGAATCACCCACGCCTCTTTTGGAGGCATCGGAATCGGACTGTACACCGGCATTTCCCCTTTGCTGACGGCTGCCATCTTTGCAGTCCTCTCAGCTTTCGGAGTGGAATGGCTCAGCAAACGCAGCGATATGAGAGAAGACTCTGCCATTGCCGTTTTCTGGACATTCGGTATGGCCGTGGGAATTATCTTCAGTTTCCTGGCACCGGGATTCACCCCCGACTTGTCGTCCTTTCTCTTCGGGAATATCCTAACCATCACCCAAAACGACATTCTGCTGCTGGGTGCATTGGGGGTAGCCCTCATCGTTTTCTTCACAATCTTCCTGCAACCCATCGTAGCCATTGCATTCGACCGAGAGTTTGCCCGCTCGCAACAAATGCCGGTAGCCCTGTTCGAGTACCTGCTCATGATGTTCATTGCACTGACCATTGTAGCCTGCCTGCGTATGGTAGGCATTGTTTTGGCCATCTCACTGCTCACTCTTCCGCAAATGACCGCCAACCTGTTTACCCACCGGTTCAAGCGAATCATCTTCCTTTCCATCGGCATCGGATACTTCAGCTGCATAGGAGGATTGCTGCTCTCCTATCAGTACCAGATACCATCGGGGGCAGCCATCATCTTTGTTTCTATTCTTATTTACGCAGCATCAAAACTCATCCTACTATATAGAAGAAAGGACTAAAAAGCAAAAGAGATTTCACTTTTTTAGTTACATTTGCATTATACATCAAATCATATTACCAATATGGAAATTAAAATCAACTCACTTGAAGATATCCATGCAGCAGCCAAACAGTTTATTGGCGCCATGGGAGACAATACCGTTTTTGCCTTTTATGGAAAAATGGGTGCCGGAAAAACTACTTTCATCAAAGCCGTATGCGAAGAACTAGGAGTGACAGATGTCATCAACTCTCCTACTTTCGCCATTGTAAACGAATACCGCTCGGAAGAAGCCGGAGAACTGATTTACCATTTCGACTTCTATCGTATCAAGAAGTTGGAAGAGGTGTACGATATGGGATATGAAGACTATTTCTACAGCGGCGCACTCTGTTTCATTGAATGGCCGGAACTGATAGAAGAAGTGCTCCCGGGAAATGCCGTGAATGTGTACATCGAAGAACAAGAAGACGGAAGCAGAAGTATCCGCATCGAAGAGAACTAATCACCGGCAGGCTATGGCTGTACACTACATCATGCAGTCAATCTTTGTATTGGCAGGTCTGACTGCACTTCTGGCCTCCTTGTTCAACAGCGACTGGTTTTTCAAATCTCAGCATACGCAGTTCATGGTACAGGTTACCGGAAGAAACAAGGCTCGTCTCATTTACGCCTTTTTGGGATGCCTTATGATAGGAGCAGGAGTCTACTTCTTTCTGGCAGTTCAAGGATACCTATAAAAAAAGAATATGTACCGCACAATCATCCGATTGGCGGTACATATTCTTTTTTAGGGAGCTGTAAAGATGAAAGGTCAGTCTACCTGTCCTAAAGAATTTCCATATTCCATTTCACCCTGCACCACGAAGAAGACATCTTCTTCCAGAAAAGGGCCCATTCCATCTTTCTTTGCCTCTTTGACTACATAATTTACAATTTCATCCTGGTCGATATTGATAAAGCCTTCTTCATCCGGCTGCGCATCAAGACATCCGCTTGTAGTGTAATAGTCTACAATCAAGTCGAGGATATAATATAAATCATCGTCAGAGAATTTATCTTTTAATTCCTGCGGCAAATAACTCTTGATAAATTCGATGGTCTTTTCATCGTCTTCATCTTCCAATAAGAAATCGTCTTCAATTCCCATAGTCTTGGAGTTTTAAATATGAATTATTTCAATAAAGCTTCTACTTTTTCCTTCAAGGCTGCCTTAGTAGTTGCACCAACCTGTTTGTCTACTACTTCGCCGTTCTTGATGAACAATACAGTAGGAATGTTACGAACACCGAACTGTCCTGGAAGGTCAGAGTTTTCGTCTACGTCACATTTACCGATGTTTACAGTTTCTTTATATTCTTCTGCCAATTCTTCAATAAATGGTGCAATCTGCTTGCAAGGTCCACACCAAGTAGCCCAGAAGTCAAGTACTACCGGCTTACCTTCTGCAACAATCGCTTCAAAATTTGAATCTTTAATTTCAAGTGCCATATTCTTTTTTTGTTTTGGGTTAATTATAAGTTATCTTCTCTATTAGTTTCGCAAATATAAATCAATTTATCTTATAGTCCAACATCGGTTGGCTTTTTAAATAATTTATAATTTCTTTTTTCACTGAGATTTTTATGGTGCGTGAATGAAGGCTCACATACATCTGCCCATCCTCATCACGCACATAAAAAGCCAGTTCGGCAGGACCCGGATACTGACTTACCAACGAAGATATTTCGGCAATCATTTCTTCATTCACAGCCGATAGTGGAGCCGTAATAGTCAGTTTCTCTATCAAACGATCCTTCACTTCGGGCAGCAACTCTATGGTTCCAATCTTCACCTCCAATTCTTCAGGTTTCCACTGCCGAGGCTGACACTTCCCTTTCATATAGAGAAACATCCCTTCCATAAAGAAGTTCTTCTTTTCCACCCATTCGTTACCGAAGAATGCAAACTCAGCCGAACCGGAATAATCTTCCACCTTGGCTACACCATAAGGCTTTCCGTTCTTGGTATACCCCTCACGGACCCCGGTTACAATACCTCCCAAAGTAATATCATGGTTCTGCAAAGGAACAAGGTCGGACAATTCGCCCATGTGGGTAGTACATACATTCTCCAGAATTACAGCAAATTCATCCAGCGGATGAGCTGAAAGATAAATGCCCACCAATTCTCTTTCCTTATTCAGACGTTCCAAGTCACCCCATGCCGGCGCGCGCACAATTTCCGGTGTGGCAATCTCCACTTCATGCTCTCCACCAAAGAGAGAATTGACTGCAGCCGCCTTGTCCACCTGATATTTATTGCCATAGCGTACCAAGACTTCCACAAAAGTTTCATCTTTAGCATTCTTCACAAAGAAATCTTCTCTACGGATTTCTGTAAAGCTGTCGAAACTGCCCGCCAAAGCAAGATTTTCAATATTTTTACGATTACAAGCCGACAGATTTACACGCTGCACAAAGTCGAAAATGCCGGTAAACGGACCATTCTTTTCACGCTCCGCAAGGATACTCTGCACAGCAGAGTCGCCTACTCCCTTGATTGCTCCCAAGCCAAAACGGATATCCCCGTGATGATTCACCGAAAATTTATGTCCACTTTCGTTGACATCCGGTCCCAACACGCTGATGCCCATAGCCTTCGACTCGTCCATCAACTTAGTAATTTCAGTAATGTTCGAAATATTTCGACTCATAGTGGCAGCCATATATTCCGAAGGATAGTTAGCTTTCAGGTAAGCCGTCTGATAGGCAACCCATGAGTAGCAGGTAGCGTGTGATTTGTTGAACGCATAAGAAGCGAATTTCTCCCAGTCGGCCCAGATTTTCTCCAAGACTTTAGGGTCATGTCCGTTCTTCTTACCCCCCTCAATAAACTTAGGCTTCATGTGGTCCAGTTTGTCGCGCAACTTCTTACCCATCGCCTTACGTAGAGCATCCGACTCACCTCGAGTAAAGTCGGCAAGCAATCGCGACAGAAGCATCACCTGTTCCTGATAGACCGTAATACCATAAGTATCTTTCAGGTATTTTTCCATCACCGGAATATCATATTCAATAGGCTTACGGCCATGCTTACGGTCAATAAAGTCCGGAATATAATCCATAGGTCCCGGGCGATAAAGAGCATTCATGGCAATCAAGTCCTCAAAGGTACTCGGCTGCAACTCACGAAGGTATTTCTGCATACCAGCCGACTCGAACTGGAACGTACCGATAGTCCTTCCCTCACTATACAATTTATAAGTAGCCAGGTCGTCAATCGGAATCTCATCAATGTTCAATTCTATCCCCTTACTACGACGAATGTTTTCCACGGCCTCCTTGATGATAGAAAGTGTTTTCAACCCCAAGAAGTCCATCTTAATTAATCCGGTATCTTCAATCACCGAACCTTCGTACTGGGTAACCAGCATCTTTTCTCCGGTCTCCTTATCATCGGCAGTACTGACCGGCACCCAGTCGGTAATATCATCACGACAGATAATAGTACCGCAAGCATGCACCCCTGTATTTCGGACGTTTCCTTCCAACATCTTGGCATACTTAATGGTATCACGAAGTACCGGGTCTGTAGAAACTTCAGCCGCCTGCAGTTCCGGTACATAAGCAATTGCATTCAGCAAGTTCATTTTCTTGTCTGGAATCTTGTCAGGAATCAATTTGCAGAGGCGGTCGGATTCTGAGAGAGGCAATTTCTGCACACGTGCTACATCTTTGATAGCCAACTTAGTAGCCATTGTACCATAAGTAATGATATGAGCCACTTTCTCCTGTCCATATTTCTCCGTAACCCAGTTGAGCACCCTTCCTCGCCCGTCATCATCAAAGTCGACGTCAATATCCGGCAAAGAAATACGGTCCGGATTCAAGAAACGCTCAAACAGCAAGTCATATTTGATAGGGTCTATCTGAGTAATTCCCAAGCAGTATGCCACTGCAGAACCAGCCGCAGAACCACGTCCCGGACCTACCGATACATCCAACTGATGACGGGCAGCCGAAATAAAATCTTGCACAATAAGGAAGTAACCTGGGAAACCCATCGTTTTCATGATATAAAGTTCGAAACGGATACGTTCTTCCACTTCATCAGACAAGACCTCCCCATAACGGCGGTGCGCCCCTTCGTATGCCAGTTTAGCCAAGTAATCGGCCTCAAGTTTGATACGATACAATTTTTCGTAACCACCCAGGCGTTCAATCTTAGCTTTGGCAGCAGCCTCATCCATCACCACCTTACCGTTCTCATCCTGAGTAAACTCATCAAACAAGTCCTTCTCCGTAAACTTACGGCGATACTCCTCCTCCGTACCGAACTCTTCCGGAATGGCAAAAGTAGGCATGATAGGAGCATGGTCTATGGAATAGAACTCCACCTTATCGCAAATATCTACAGTATTGGACAGTGCTTCAGGCACATCAGCAAAGAGTTCGTTCATTTCTTCACGCGTCTTCATCCACTCCTGTTTGGTATACAACATACGATTAGGGTCATCCAAGTCTTTACCCGTACTCAAACAAATCAAACGGTCGTGCGCCTCAGCATTTTCTTCGTCAACAAAATGCACATCATTAGTACATACCAACTTCACACCAAACTTGCGTGAATACTCCATCAATTTCTTGTTGACCACCTCCTGCATCTTGAAGACTTCATGATTGGCTCTCGGCACAGTAGCCTTATGGCGCTGCAATTCCAGAAAATAATCATCTCCAAAAAGATTCTTATACCACTGTATTGCTTCTTCCGCCTCTTCAAACTGTCCGGCTGTAATACGGCGAGGCACTTCACCTCCCAGACAAGCAGAACAAACAATCAATCCTTCATGATACTTTTCCAGCTCAGTACGGTCAGTTCTAGGGCGCATATAGAAACCCTTGGTCCACGCCTTTGACACCAACTTAATGAGATTATGATATCCTTTCAGATTTTTAGCCAACACAATCAAGTGATAACCACTTTGGTCAGGCTTTCCGGCTTTGTCGGACAAGCTACGACGAGCCACATACATTTCACATCCGATAATCGGCTTAAAGAGTTTCTTGCGAGCAGCTTCCAACTGTTCACGACAAGCAGCCAACTCCTGTTCCGGATTCTCCGATTCAGCCTTTCCGCTCTCCAAAGCCGAAATCTTTTTCTTCAAGTCCTTGATTTCAGAATTAGTACCACCATTCTTCTTGTTTACATAATTAAAAAACTCCTTGATACCGAACATATCTCCATGGTCGGTCACCGCTATCCCTTTCATACCGTTAGCCATCGCCTTGTCTACCAAGCGAGAAATAGATGCCTGACCATCCAAAATGGAATACTGCGTATGAACGTGCAAATGAACAAAATCCTGCATATAAAATCTTCTTCTAAAAACGAAAGTTCAAAGATACCGAGGTTTTAGAGAAGAAACAAACGCTTAATCATAAATCAATCTATCGAATAAAAAAAAGAATGAAACATAAAATTACATGACATATTTATTTGCAGAATTTTTAAATAAAACGTATTTTTGCACGAATTAAATAAAATGAAAACTTTGTTATGACTCGATTGAATAAGATAAAGAAGATAAAAAAAATAAGATTACATCGTGAAGGAACTAATATTCTGATTACTTCAGCCGCCATCCTACTCTTGATAAATGCTGCTGTCTACTTCGGAATTGAAAACAAAATCCCATTCTACATCATCGCTTTTATCAGCACCGTTCTATATATACTCATGGTCAACTTCTTCAGATGCCCCATCCGACTCTACGATGGAGATACGGAGAAACTGGTGGTAGCACCTGCCGATGGTAAAATTGTAGTCATAGAAGAGGTGGATGAACATGAATATTTCCATGACAAAAGACTGATGATTTCTATTTTCATGAATATAACTAATGTACATGCCAACTGGTATCCGGTGGACGGAGTAATCAAACATGTAGACCATCATAACGGACGCTTCATGAAAGCATGGCTCCCTAAAGCCAGCACGGAAAATGAACGCTCAATGGTAGTTATTGAAACACCGGAAGGACAGACTGTCATGGCCCGCCAAATAGCTGGGGCCGTAGCTAGACGTATCGTCACTTATGCTGAGAAAGGTGAAGAATGCTTTATTGACGAGCATATGGGATTCATCAAATTCGGCTCTCGAGTGGATGTATACTTGCCGCTTGGCACTGAAGTGTGCGTAGAAATGGGACAGAAAACAACCGGAAACCAAACGGTTATCGCAAAACTGAAATAAGAAAAATTCACTTTTATTTTTTTTGAAACATGGCTAACTTTATTGTCAAAAATATACCGAATACAATTACAAGCTGTAACTTGTTCTGTGGATGTATTGCTGCTTATCAAGCCTTTCAAGGCAATTACCAACTGGCTCTTACTTTCATTGTAGCAGGAGCTGTATTCGACTTCTTTGACGGCATGACAGCACGTCTGCTCCATGTTTCCTCTCCTATCGGAAAAGAACTGGACTCTTTAGCTGATGATATCACTTTTGGTTTGGCTCCTGCAGCTATCGTATTCTCCTTGTTCAAGGAAGTGCACTATCCTACATTTATGGAATCAGCAAAAGCATTTATGCCTTATACCGCTTTTCTGATTGCCGTCTTTTCCGGGCTAAGATTGGCAAAGTTCAACATAGATACCCGACAGACCAGTTCATTTATTGGTATGCCAACCCCAGCCAATGCGTTATTTTGGGGCTCATTGGTAGTAGGTATGCACGATTTCCTTATTTCAGAAAACTTCAATGCTGCCTATCTGCTGATTATGGTGGTTGTTATGTCCTTGCTTCTGGTAGCAGAATTACCTATGTTCTCACTCAAGTTCAAGAACCTTTCTTGGAATAGCAATAAAGTAAGCTACATTTTCTTAATTGTATGTATCCCTCTCTTCATCCTATTCAAGTTGAGCGGATTTGCTGCTGTCATTGTGTGGTACATTCTTCTTTCTGTCATAACTAACAGAAAATCTTAATACCTACCACGGCACAGTTTTTGTGATCTTAATTCTTGTCCTTTATCTGCAACTCTGCTAGATGGATGAAAAAGAACAGAACATCTCTATCCTGACAACGATTGCTGATGCTCAATATAAAAAGGATATTTCGAGTATCCAATAATAATCTATAGATAAAGCAGCACTGAAGATAAGAACAATAATCAAGTTTATTTATTTAAAACAAGACAACTATGATACTCTTTAAACTCATACTATTATTTTTCATTTCCTTTATTATCATCATTCTCCTCTCTGTGATACGTGTGCTCTTTGGGGCTAGAAAGATGTGGAAACAAATGAAAAACTCTACTTTCAGCAACACTTCACACGGAGAAACCCAAAGCAATCCATCCCAGCATACAACAGCCAAACCTAAAGATTCGACAAAGAAAATATTTGACAATGATGAAGGGGAATATGTAGACTTTGAAGAAATAAAAGACTAGAATCAACGTTTTTTCTTGAAGAAATCAACCATCAAACGGGCACATTCATCAGCCATCACCCCACTAGTGACCACCGTCTTGGGATGCAGCGCTTGAGGAGCATACCGCTGATAACCTCGCTTAGGATCGACCGCTCCAAATACCACACGTCCGGTCTGTGCCCATGCTATGGCTCCGGCACACATCACACATGGCTCTACCGTGACATATAGCGTACATTCTGTAAGATACTTCCCCCCCAATGCATTGGCTGCAGCCGTAATGGCCTGCATCTCAGCATGAGCGGTCACATCTGTCAATGTCTCTGTCAGATTATGGGTGCGCGCAATGATACGGTCCCTGCAAACCACTACGGCTCCTACAGGCACCTCACCTCTCCTTGCAGCCTCGGCAGCTTCCTGCAGGGCTTGCTTCATATAATATAAATCGTCTGCCATAATCTCAATTTCTAACTACCTACGCATATCATGCTCCTTGAACAAGGTAGGATAATCATCCTCCATATTCTGATGAATAAAAGCCAATATTGTCTCTCTAAGCCAGCGAGCCTTGTTCGTTATCTGATATTTTTCCAGATAACGATCTACAATCTGTACTTCTTCTTCACTCATCAGACAAACCATCCGTTGCTTGCGCGGAGGAGTCGTTGGAGGCACTTTCTTTCTTTTTTTACCATTATTTGCCATTAATCTGCAAAATTAGTGTACTTCGCTTACATAGCAAACATAAATTGCCTATTTTTGCAAAAAAAGAACAAAATGGCAGCACATAATCAACTTGGGAAAGAGGGAGAAGACGCTGCAGTTTGCTATCTGACCTCTCATGGGTATCTGATAAAGGACAGAAACTGGCGCGCCAAAAGGTATGAACTGGATATTGTAGCTGAAAAAAATCATACCTTGATTGTGATAGAAGTAAAGACACGAGCATCCAACTGCTTCGGTGAACCGGAAGAAGCAATAAGCGCACAGAAAATACGGCACATCGTCACATCCACCGATGCCTATCTGAAGAAATATCAGATAGATTTGCCGGTACAGTTTGATGTCATCACTGTAATCGGACATCACCCTCCATTTAAAATCAAACATATTGAAGAAGCTTTTCTGCCACCTATTTGGTAAAAACTATTAATACAAGCTATGGATATAGAAAGAATACGAACCTATTGTCTTGAAAAGAAGGCAACAACTGAATGTTTTCCTTTTGACGAAACGACTTTAGTCTTTAAGGTGATGGACCGAATGTTCTGCCTCATCGACTTGGAGCACCCGGATATTGCCTGCATGAAATGTGAACCGGAACGCGCCATTGAACTGAGAGACCAATATCACGGTATTGAAGGGGCTTATCATTTCAACAAGAAATACTGGAACCAGGTAGCACTTACCCAAGACGTACCCGACAGACTCATCTTGCAACTGATAGACCACTCGTATGAAGAGGTTCTCAAAAAATTCACCCGAAAACAAAAAGACTTATACAATGAGCTACCCTAAACCTATCTGGCTGAAAGAAACGACTTCTACCAATACTTACTTAAACGAATGGTGCAACGAACACCCGGAAGCAGAAGAACTGACTTGTGTCTATACCTCTTACCAAAGTGCCGGACGAGGACAACGTGGCAATAGCTGGGAATCGGAAGCCGGAGCCAACCTGCTCTTCAGCTTTATGCTCCGCCCGGAATTTCTCGCTCTCAGCCACCAATTCCGCCTTTCCCAAATTACAGCCCTGGCACTTCAAGAAGTCCTCTCGGAATATACCGACCATATCTGCATCAAATGGCCCAATGACATTTATTGGAAAGACTGCAAGTTATGTGGTACACTGATTGAAAATGAACTGATAGGAGGATGTATCAGCCGTTCTATCTCCGGAACCGGGGTCAATGTCAACCAGAAAGTCTTTGTAAGTGATGCTCCTAACCCGGTTTCTCTCTATCAAATTACAGGAAAAGAGTACTCCTGTAATACCTTGCTCCAAAAGATAATGGAGCGGACAGCCCGGTATTATGAAATGCTACGCCATGGAAATGAAGACACTATCGCTACACGCTATCACCAGGCTTTGTACCGCAAAGACGGATTCTATCCTTATCAAGACCGAGATGGAGTATTCCTAGCCCGCATCGTACAAGTGCAACCTTCAGGGGGACTGATTCTTGAAAGAGAAGACGGCACACTGAACTGTTATATGTTTAAAGAAGTCTCATTTATCATCGCATGACTGCAACATCATCTTCACGTATCAACCGGCAGATACTGCACATTGCTGTTCCTGCCATCATCTCAAATATTACCGTGCCCTTGTTGAGCCTCATCGACATCAGTATTGTAGGACATCTAGGATCAGCCTCCTATATCGGAGCTATCGCCATAGGTGGCATGCTCTTCAATATGATTTATTGGCTATTCAGTTTCCTCCGTATGGGAACCAGCGGACTCACTGCCCAAGCATACGGAATGGGAAACACTAACGAATCGATGCGTATCCTCACCCGCTCGCTCACCATCAGTCTGCTGATGGCTGCTGTACTCATTCTTTTGCAATATCCTATCCGCCTGTTGGCTTTTGAGTTGATAGATGCCAGTGAGGAAGTACAACGATATGCCATGACCTATTTCCACATCTGCATATGGGGAGCTCCTGCCGTTCTTGGACTATACAGCTTTTCAGGATGGTTCATCGGGATGCAAAACTCCAAGTCACCCATGTACATTGCCTTGATACAAAACCTGGTCAACATCGGGGGCAGCTTGTGTTTTGTATATGTATTAGATATGAAAGTGGAAGGTGTAGCATGGGGTACGCTCATAGCGCAATATGCCGGTCTACTGATGGCCATCTTAATATGGAAGTTCCACTACAAACAGCTACATTCACAAATTTCTTTTCAAGGTATCTTAGAAAAATCGTCCATGAAACGTTTCTTTCAAGTAAACCGTGATATCTTCCTCCGGACTTTATGTCTTGTATCAGTCACCGTTTTCTTCACCTCTACAGGAGCTGCATATGGCGACGTAACATTGGCCGTCAACACTTTGCTGATGCAACTCTTCACCCTTTTCTCTTACATCATGGATGGATTTGCCTATGCCGGTGAAGCTCTTACAGGAAAATATATTGGAGCGCAAGATCGGCAAAACCTCCACCAAACTATCCGACAGTTATTTAACTGGGGCATCGGACTAGCTCTTGCCTTTACCTTGCTCTACGGAATAGGAGGAGAAGGATTCCTACAACTGCTTACCAACGAAGAGAATGTAATCAAAGCCTCACAAACCTATTTTCTATGGGCATTAGCTATTCCTCTGTCAGGATTTTCCGCATTCTTGCTCGACGGTATCTGCATTGGAGCTACCATCACCTCTGTCATGCTCAGAGGGATGGCAGCAGCCACCACCGGGTTCTTTGCGGTCTATTTCATCACTCATGACACACTGGGCAATCACTCACTTTGGATGGCTTTCATCACCTATCTATTGCTGCGCGGCATCATACAAGGCATCTGGATTAGAAAATATCTTCCGTGAACAGCCCTACTCTTTGATGATTTTTAGCGGAAAAATCTAGGTAAGCAAAAGGTTTTATCCTACCTTTGTAAGAAATATTTAAAGCAAAACAATTATGGCTAAATTTAAACGCATTTTATTAAAGCTCAGCGGAGAGAGTCTGATGGGCGAAAAGAAATATGGTATCGACGAAAAGCGCTTGGGAGAATACGCGCAACAGATTAAGGAAATACATGAAATGGGTATCCAAATCGGTATCGTTATCGGTGGAGGTAATATTTTCCGCGGACTAAGCGGTGCCGGAAAAGGTTTCGACCGTGTGAAGGGTGACCAGATGGGTATGCTTGCTACAGTAATCAACAGCCTGGGACTGAGTTCGGCACTGGTAGCAGCCGGCGTAAAAGCACGTGTTCTTACTGCTATCCGTATGGAACCTATCGGTGAATTCTACACCAAATGGAAAGCAATCGAAGCAATGGAAAACGGAGAGGTTGTCATCATGTCAGCAGGAACAGGAAACCCATTCTTCACCACCGATACCGGTTCTTCTTTGAGAGGTATCGAAATAGAAGCAGACGTTATGCTGAAGGGTACTCGTGTAGATGGCATCTACACCGCCGACCCTGAAAAAGACCCAGCTGCTACCAAGTTTGACGAAATCACTTATGACGAAGTACTGGCTCGTGGATTGAAGGTAATGGACCTGACTGCGACTTGTATGTGCAAAGAAAACAACTTGCCTATCATCGTATTCGATATGGATACAGTAGGAAACTTGAAAAAAGTGATGTCGGGAGAAAACATCGGTACACTGGTACACAACTAATCATCACGCCATAAGATAAGTAAAAGCCCCAAAAGGTTCTTCTGCAGAAAACCTTTTGGGGCTTTTAATATGATTATAGAAGCTGCTTAATCTTCCATCAATTTACGATAACGAACACGTTTTGGCTCTACATTACCCATACGCTTCATCTTGTTTTCTTCATATTCAGTATAAGAACCTTCAAAGAAGAACACTTCACTGTTGCCTTCGAAAGCCAGGATATGAGTACAGATACGGTCAAGGAACCAACGGTCGTGACTGATAACAACAGCACACCCTGCAAAATCTTCCAAACCTTCTTCCAATGCACGCAATGTATTTACGTCAATATCATTGGTCGGTTCGTCGAGCAGCAGCACATTGCCTTCTTCCTTCAGTGCCATAGCCAAATGCAAGCGATTACGCTCACCACCCGACAACATTCCACAAAGTTTCTCCTGGTCGGAACCAGCAAAATTGAATCGGCTCAAGTAAGCACGGGCGTTTACATCACGGTTTCCCATACGAATCAAATCATTGCCTCCGCTGATAACTTGATATACAGTTTTCTGAGGGTCAATATCTTTATGCTGCTGGTCCACATAAGCTACCTTTACAGTATCACCAACTTCAAACTCGCCCTTATCTACTATTTCCAGTCCCATAATCAATCGGAACAAAGTAGTTTTACCCGCACCATTAGGACCAATCACCCCGACAATACCATTAGGAGGCAACATGAAGTTCAAGTCATCAAATAGCAGCTTGTCGCCATACGCCTTTGCTACATGCTTGGCTTCAATAACCTTATTGCCCAATCGAGGACCATTTGGAATAAAGATTTCCAACTTCTCTTCTTTTTCCTTCACATCCTCATTCAACAATTTATCATAAGAGTTCAAACGAGCTTTTCCCTTCGCCTGACGAGCTTTAGGAGCCATACGCACCCATTCCAACTCACGTTCCAAAGTCTTGCGACGCTTGCTGGCAGTCTTCTCTTCCATTTCCATACGCTTGGTTTTCTGTTCCAACCAGCTAGAGTAGTTACCCTTCCATGGAATACCTTCTCCACGGTCAAGTTCCAGAATCCATCCGGCTACATGATCCAAGAAATAACGGTCATGAGTAACAGCAATTACAGTACCTTCATATTGCTGCAAATGCTGTTCAAGCCAGTCAATACTTTCCGCATCAAGGTGGTTGGTAGGCTCATCGAGCAATAAGATGTCTGGTTTCTGCAGCAACAGACGGCACAAAGCCACACGACGGCGCTCACCTCCAGAAAGGAATTTCACCGGCTGGTCTTCCGGCGGACAACGCAGCGCATCCATCGCACGATCCAGTTTGCTGTCCAAGTTCCATGCATCAGTTGCATCTATAATATCCTGCAGCTCGGCCTGACGGGCAAAGAGTGCATCCATCTTATCAGAATCCTCATAATATTCCGGCAACCCGAACTTCTGATTGATTTCTTCATACTCGGTCAGCGCATCTACAATGCTCTGAACCCCTTCCATAACCACTTCCTTTACTGTCTTGGTGTCATCCAAGTGAGGCTCTTGAGCCAGATAGCCTACTGAATATCCCGGAGAAAACACCACTTCTCCCTGATACTCTTTTTCCAGTCCGGCAATAATCTTCATCAAAGTAGACTTACCGGAACCATTCAAGCCGATGATACCAATCTTGGCTCCATAGAAGAAAGAAAGGTAGATGTCTTTCAAGACCTGCTTGTTGTTTTGGAATGACTTACTCACTCCAACCATTGAAAAAATAATCTTTTTGTCGTCTGCCATATTCTTTTATTTAAAAAGGTGAACGGTTATCTCCCCTCCATGTGGCGGGTGAAATATCCATGAATATATATCTGATAAAACAAAAATCCGCACAGGCAAACTATCATGGCTATATGATAAAATTCCAACGCAGAATATCGCCAAAGCCATCCGGGAACAATGAATCCGCACATCATCCCTGCATGCCAAAGCATCTGAAACGTATGATACCCTGAACCGCGCTCGCAATGAAGTGGCAGCAAAACCATCATACGCAAGAATTGTCCCAACGAAAAGCCGGCACCCAAACCTACCAGCACTCCTCCTGTACCATCAATCACCACACTGTAGCGAAGCATCAGCAGTGAAAGTCCTATAAATGTCAGCAACTGACCGATAAGAACCTGCAAACGTCCGGACATTGGAGCTTTGAACAATTGTCGGATAAGCAGATAAACCAGAAATCCTCCGGTCATACAAAGATAGAAAAAAGTCTCAGGAATAGAAGCAAAAAGCACCCCTAAAACAAAAGGAACCACCAGCAGATTTATCCCGGGAAGAAGGGTGCGAAATAAAATAAAGCGGTCGGTAGAACAAAGAGGAAGATTCAGCGGAGCACGAAAGCAAACCTCTACCATCGAAATAAGCAAACCGGCTATTCCACAGCAGGCAGCCGAAGCATAGAGCAAATACTCCATGGTCAGAAAGTCCTCTCCTTGCAAACCTACAGCCAATCCGATACCAATACCAAGCACACCTGCCCAAGTAAACACACGATTGGCAGCATTACGCTTGCTGCTCGATGTAACATCAATCACGAGCGTACTTCCGGTTGCCATCAGAGCAATGCCAAACACAGCCCCTTGGAGTACACGCATCATCACCACCATCCACAAACTTGTGAGGTAAGGATAAAGCAAGCCGGCCAGCGCCATCACAAAAATGCTGTACGTAGCTACCCGCTTCCTACTAAACGTATCTACCAAATAGTTATTAAATATCCCCGGCAAGCACAAAGAGAACCCAAAAGCCACCGAAGCGACCGAAGCCATCAGCGAAGTGACATGCCACTCGTAGATGAGCCAACGGTACACTAAGGGGAATAGGGAGTATGCCGCCACATGAAGCAACAGGTTTGCTAGTGTGAGTAGAGTAAAATTTTTATTCCACAGCATGCAGCATCTCTTTTATCAATACTGTTCGGATTCATTAGGGAAATCACCCGACTTTACATCTGTCACATACTGGCCGATAGCATCTGTCATTACGGTATGCAGGTCGGCATATCTACGTAAAAACTTAGGGCTGAAACCTTTAGTCATGCCCAACATATCTGCAACCACCAGCACTTGTCCGTCTACAGCAGAACCAGCACCGATACCGATAACCGGAATCGTCAGTTCAGAAGCAACACGTGCAGCCAGTTCTGCAGGAATCTTTTCAAGCACCAAAGCAAAACATCCTGCTTCTTCCAGCAAATGTGCATCACGAATCAGTTTTTCAGCCTCTTCGCTACCTTTAGCACGCACCCCATAAGTACCATATTTATTGATGGATTGCGGCATAAGTCCCAAGTGTCCCATCACCGGCATACCGGCACCGATAATCAATTTCACTGTTTCAATGACTTCCTCTCCGCCTTCCAACTTCAAAGCATCAGCTCCTGTTTCCTTCATCATGCGGATGGCATTGCGCACACCATCAAAAGGAACAGCCTGATAAGTACCAAAAGGCATATCTACCACTACCAATGCACGAGAGACACCTCTCATCACCGATTTGCCATGATAAATCATCTGGTCGATAGTAATAGGAAGAGTGGTAATGTTTCCTGCCATCACGTTAGAAGCAGAGTCCCCCACAAGAATAATATCTACTCCGGCTCCGTCTACAATCTGTGCTACCGTATAGTCATACGATGTAAGCATGGAGATTTTTTCACCTCTCTGTTTCATTTCAATCAAACGGTGAGTCGTAACCTTACGATTGTCACCCGAAAGATATCCTGCCATAATCTTATAATTTTGCAATTTTTCTGTGCCGCCAAAAAGCATTGTCTACTCTGCTCCTTGGCTGCATTTTTGTTGATTAATAATAGAATTTTCATTCAAAAAACTCAGCGAAGGTAGTAGTTTTACGTGAGTTATGCAAATAACGCTCTTATCTTCTCTTCCTTTTTCATTTCGTAACTTTCCTGTGAAACTCTTTCCTTATTATAGCAGACTACTGAAAATGGAACAGACTCATCACAACAAACAAGGGATGTCCCATACGGAAACATCCCTTACCCTTACCCAAAATAACAACGCCTTTTTAATTCAGTACTAACCTTATTTCAAAAAAGACTTTCAATATGGATATTCTTTAAAAGAGCATATCCATCTTTATAACAGATATGCCCCGATAAATTCATGTTATCTCTAACAGAGAAAAAGTTATTCTACTTCTTTTTCATCTGTTTCTGGATCGAATTTATGCAAAATGACCTTGTTGATTTTCATTTCTGCCAAATGCCAGAA
>JARIAN010000157.1 GCA_029257865.1 Phocaeicola sp. | reverse complement strand
GAAATAGAATAAAAGATTATGGGTAAGGTTATAAATGGTATTGTGATTGATGATGACTTGTTTCAGGAATATCACAAGTTTCAAAAAGGTGAAGGATTCGACCAAAAGAAAATCAGGCAGTTACTTCACTATTATAAAAAAAGTATAGTTTCCAATATCAAACAATATGAAGATAATGATGTGGAACTGCCTGTGAACTTAAAATCTCAAATGACTTACTCAGGATTAAGAAGACAATCTTTGGAAGAATTAGCTGAAAATTGTACTTTATATAAAATAATCCTGAGTTCTACTAAAGATACATTCCCTTATGTAAACATAATGGACGATAAGCAACGGCTGGAGAACAATTATTCCGCAAGTTTTGATATGGCAGAGCCGCGTGAACTCGCCATTAAACATTTAACCGCCATATGCCTTCATGCCAAGAAAATAACCCTGTATGATAAGTATATCTCTTCAAAGGATAGGAATATTGATTTGATTAAAAGGATATTACCTCAAAAGAATTTAGAGATTACATACAATGACATTGACGATGAACATATAGAATTAATGACACAACACTGTTCCCAATGGATTTTTATAAAGAATCCACAAATGGCCAATCGACATGATCGCTATTTGATTGTGGATGAGAAATTAGAGATTATTTTAACAAGTGGATTTGATCATTTGAATGATACTTCAAGAGATTTTACATACATCATAAGAAATATCGAAAAATCCCGGTTCTAAAAATTAAAATACATCTTTGTTTATGCCTGTCGACTTACTAAACAGAAGTAATATGACTTATTCATTTAATGTGTTACCTAAAAGAGAAACAAACAACTTAGGGATATTTGCGAAATGAATTTAAATAAGTAACTGTATAATTGCAAATGTGATGAAGTTCCCTGTATCCCAGTATAGGAAACGAAAATTTCCCGAGTATCGTAAATTAAGAGTATTTGGGAAAAGTGAGCAAAACCAACCTATGGTCAAGGTTCAAAATTTATCCGAAATACAGCAAGAAATTGCATTTAAAGTGTTCAATTTTTATCAACTGTACGTAGAGACGTTCAGAGCTACTAACTCGGTAGGATAAGATTCCTTCTACCGCTTCAGGAAATGGCTATATCCTTCGGTTTGGTCGACAAAATGTCGAACAGCCCAAGTGTGGGACGCTGCAGGAAATCATCCTTCACAAATGGAAAAGTGGCATAGGCTTTTTAAAAAGTTATATACAAAATTATCGTCCTACAGACTGATGGAAGTTCTGAACAACAACGTCCATTATTTTTTTTGTGTGCCATTGACCAGGAAACTTATCGAAGAAGCGGTAAGAAAGACCTTAATAGATATGGATGTGCAAAAATCATTTTGAAGAAAAGGTATATCTACTCCATTTTATATACCTTTTCTATAGTTAATCTTACAATATCAATCGTAAAGTTAAGTTTTTCTGCGAAATAGCATCAGAATAAGAAGTTTTTGTTTAACTTTGTAAATCGAAACGCGTGTTTTGGCAAATTTTGTTTTATGGTGAATAAAAATAGTATGATAATCAAATAAAGATACCACATTATGCATAATCTTCAGAACTCTATCATTATATTTATAATCGTTGTGGTATTGATTGCCTGTGGCAGATACACACCGACTTTGAAGCAAATGGAGATGGCTGAAAACTTAATGAATACCCAACCCGATTCAGCCCTTGCCATGTTGGATAGAATTTCTAAATCTGATATCAAAGGAGAAGAGACTTCTGCTAGGTATGCACTTCTTAAATCTATGGCTCTGGACAAAAACTGTATTGATACCACAGCATTTGATGTCCTTCAACCGGCCATTGATTATTATATTAAGAATGGTTCTCCTAATGAACAGTTTCGGACATATTATTATCAAGGTCGGATTTATCAGAATCAAGGTGATGATGATTCCGCCATGCAGGCATTTATGAATGCCTGCGATTTGAAACGAGAAGTAACGGACACATTATTACTGGCTCATACATTTGTAGCGCAGGGTACTTTGTATATGAAACAGTATAAGATAAACAAGTTTATACAAAACAACATCGAGGCTGCAAAATTATATAGAGGTATAGGTAGAGATATTCTTGAGATTAAGAGCTATACAAATGCACTTGATGGCTATGTTATGCAGAATAACAAAACAGCTGCGGACAGTCTTCTTTCCATTTGTTTACATCTGACTCAAAAGAATCCTGAAGGTGATACATATCTGTTTCCTTCTCTGCTATCTTATACAATCGAATTCTGTTCATCTAAAGAAATAAAGGATTTTTTGTCAAGATATAAAAGCATGGAGCTAACAACTGATGAGACCATCCTTTTGGCACAAGGATATTCAAAGATGGCAGAATATGATAAAGCACTCTCCCTCCTCTCAGAAATAACTACACTTGAATCCACTTGGGATTCACTCAAATATGCTTCTGTAAAGATTGACATTCTTGAAAAACTGGGGAAATATGAACAAGCCTTAACTTCATACCGAAAATACTCTGGTATCTTGGAACGTTATCAAAAAGAACTGCTTTCACAAGATCTTTTATTCTCTGAAAAGAAACATAAAATTGAATTCAAAAATCTCTTGGAGATTCATAAAAGAGACAGGGTAATTGGAGGGACACTATGCAGTGTCTTTGTATTAGTCATACTTGCAGGATGGTTATATTATCAAGGTTACCTTAGTAAAACTAAACGTCTTCTTACAGAAAAAGAAAATGAAAATTTGAAACTTGAACAAGATAACTTACGGAAAGAAAAAGAAAAGGCCGAGCTTGAACGAGACAAGAAAATCCTAGAGAACGAAAATTTGGCAAAAGACAAGCTGAGACTTGAAGCAGAGCAGCGACAACATGAATTAGAAACAAACAATCTCAAATTGGAGATCTCTCAGTTAGAAGGTGAACGTGACAACCTGAAAAATCTATATCAGGAAGAGTCAGAACTAGCAAAACCTATCCAATCTGTAATAAAGAATAGACTTGATATGTTAAATGGTTTATTAGCAAAGGAAATAACCAATAATGAGAGCTATGCAGAATCTTATAATAAATTGATTGAGACTATCCATAATGATAAAAAAAAGTTTATGGACTCAACCCGTTTTGCTTTCACGGCATCACATCCAAAGTTTATAGAGCATCTTGAACAGCATGGATTATCCATTGATGAAATCAATTATATATGCTTGTATGCAATAGGATTGCGTGGCAAAGAGGTTGGAGAATATATCCAAATAAAACGCCATTACATCATAAGCCATGAAATTCGGCAGAAACTTGGAATTGGTGAGCATGATACCAATATAGGTCTTTATATTCGTAGGTTAATAACAAACATTGGAATATAACCTCTAGTTTTACCTAATGAATATCGAATTGCGAGGGTGTGTCAAAACAAAAATGACTACTCTCCAAAGTTAGGAATTGTAACTATAATAGCCGTCCCTTAAGAATATCTTTTTCTGTTGATGTTCAGTAGTTTAGTCTATAAAATTCTTTGATAAATCTGCAAGTTTTAGTACCTTTAGGTCAAGATACTTGCAGATTTTATGATTAAAAAGACGAATAATATCCCATCTTTATTCAGTAGCCTGTCAGACATGCTGAATCAATCTCACCCACTTTACCTGTTAGCTGACAAAATAGATTGGGAAAAATTTGAAACAGCCTTTCAACCATTATATTGTCAGGACAATGGCCGTCCTGGCAAACCAATTCGTTTAATATGTGGTATGTTCATCCTAAAACACCTTCGTAATCTGTCAGATGAGTCATTGATGGAACAATGGAGCGAAAATGCTTATTATCAGTATTTTTGTGGCATGCAAGAGTTCTCTCCGTATGCCCCATGAGCCTCTTCAGAATTAGTCCATTTCCGCCAACGCATCGGTAAATAGGTGGTTGAACTTATCTTTCAAGAAAGCATTCGTGTGAATAACGAGAATGATGATGACCATCATGATACAGCCTTTATTGATTCAACAGTTCAGGAAAAGAATATCACTTACCCCACAGATGCAAAGTTGCATAAAAAGATTGTGAAGAAAGTTCTTGGCCTCGTGAAAAAACTGGGGCTTCCTCTGCGTCAAAGCTACACCTACCTTTGTGCTTAAGCAAATCTATCGTGACCAGCGTTTCCGGAATCACCCCACAAACAGGAAAAAAGCCCCTAGGGCAGACAGGCGTTTACGTACAATAGCCGGAAGATTAGTCAGGGAGTTGAAGCGTAATCTTAAAGAGAATCACAACTACGACAAATTGCTCGAACTCTTTGAGACCATTCTTTCCCAAAGAAGTAATAGTCGGAAAAAGATATATTCCATTCATGAACCTGAAGTACAATGTGGTAGTGTTTCACTGAGTGTGTCCGAAGTAACTTTGCATTTCATTTAGGAGTGAAATGCAAAGTTAATACTATTTGATTGTAGCAGACTATGATGATGGTACTTTTGCTTATGTGAGCTACTAAATAGTATTTATCTCCTACTCAATTATGAAAAAGAAGAATTTATTGAATTGCAACTGAAGAGTAAAGAAAAAAATGTGTTGATTGATGATTATACTGCCACTTTCAAGAATGATTCAATAATAATCTTACTATGAGCATTGAACAAGAATACAGCAAAGTAACCATTCTTGAAACCCTGTAAAACTTTAATAGGGCTTGTAAAAGTTCCATATACCCCCCCATACATACTACATTGAATATCAGCGCATTAAAAAGTTTTACGTAAAACTTTTACTCTTGGTTGAAAACTATATTAGATGTAATTTTGCAGCAGATTAAAATCAATAGTATAACGAAAATGAAAAAAGTGATTATTTTAGTGGGGCTATTATTAGCAATGGCACATTCTGCATCTGCAGAACAACGTGGTGTTTTTATGGAAATTCATCGCAAAAGCATTCCTGGAAAAAACATGTCAGTAAATCGTTCACCTATGCGTCTACCTATAAAGGTAGTTTATGATTCTGACACGCACAAGATTGAAGTAATGGGGGATGAATCAATAAAAGCCGAAGTATTTCTTTATAATGCAAATGAAAGTCTTGAAGACTATTCTTCGTCATTAAATACAGAATTTACTGTTTTTGATCTTGGTACTTATAGCATACAAATACAAGCTGACGAGTGGTATGCTGAAGGAAAAATCGAAATAGAGTAATAACAAACAAAAAGATTAAAGTCGACAATAATCCCACAGACCAAACTGTATAAAAGGAACGAAGGCCGAAAAGTTTATAGAGTAGGCAAAATCTATAAAATGAGATAAAATGAAAATTAATGTTTTAAAGACAAAAGAAACGCTTAGCGTAGAAGAAGCTCTTGACGTAAAAGGTGGCTTAAATCCCACATTCGGTCTGGTTGCTACAGAATGTACATGTGATTGTCTTATCAGTAATAAAAACGAAGAACAGAACAAGCCTGTCATTGTAATCAAACCAACAAAAACATTTCATTAATAATACTGCTATGAAAATAAATGCAACTATAAAACCAACTTCACTCACTGAAGAAGAAGCTGTAAATATTAAAGGGGGTATCAATTCACAAAGTGTTGCAATTGCCTCCAGTTGTACTGATTGTAACTGTTGGTTCAGTAATGAAAATAAGAAAGAAAACACAGTTAAACAACCAATTCATATGAATAATATGACTGATTAACATTCACTATTAATAACAACACCTATAGGGCTTCCCTATAGGTGTTGTATAAAAGTATCATAAGATGGAAAAAAAAGTGATTTCAAGATATGCCTATTTTTTTAAAACTTCAAAATCTATATGTTTAGCATATTCATCAAAAAACAATTCTTTTTTGGAATTGTCAGAGGATTTATATTATTTCCTTAATGAAAAAGCTAAAAATAAGACTAATGAAATACAAAATCAATTGCCAGAAGATATTCAGATGAAACTTGAACAAGAAGGATTCATTTGTACTGAAAGTGATGATGATGATTTTGTTATTAAAAGCCAATTTGTAACACAATCTATCCAACATGATAAATCGAAATTAAATTTAGTTCTAGTTCCTACTCTTAATTGTAACTTCAATTGCCCTTATTGTTTTGAAAAAGAAAAGCGTGCTAGCAAAATGAATGATCAAACTATTGATAATCTAATTTCTTTTATAAAAGAATTTGGGAATGCAAAATCTTTGACCTTAACATGGTATGGAGGGGAACCTCTATTAGCAATACCTGTTATAGAGAAGATATTAAATCGAATTACAACTGAAGTTACAGCAAAGATAACGAAACATTCAATTATTACCAATGGATATTTATTCGACAATAAAGCGATTGAACTATTTAAAAAATATCCCTTGGATTCTATCCAAATAACACTGGATGGTATAAAGGAAAGGCACAATAGTTTAAGAGCTTTAAAATCAAACAATGCACCGACATACAATCATATTCTCAATAATATAGATAATATTGTCAATAAATTACCTAATACTGAACTTCATATTAGGGTAAATATAGATAAAAACAATGTTGATGATTTTTTTCAAATTCATAATGATATACAAGACAAATATGCTGGAAAAAATATAATTGTATATCCAGGAATCATCAGATTGGAAAATGACGATATGACAAATTTAGTAGAGCCTGCATTTGGACGCTGGGAAACTGCTAATATGCTTTATGATTTGTATTCTAGAGGTATTCTAAAGGGGAATATATATCCAACATTAAGAATAGCCAAGACATGCTGTGCGTTATGTGTAAGTTCATACATTATTGGCCCAATAGGTGAAATTTATAAATGTTGGAACGATGTTTCGGATGAATCGAAAATAATAGGCTATATTGACCGATCAGATATTGTAAATAAAACACTGTATTATAGATATCACCAAGGTTGCGCATGGTATAATGACCCTGTATGTAAAAAATGTTTCTTCATGCCAATTTGCAATGGAAAATGTGCGTGGTATAATGAGAGAAATCTGTATCATAACGGTAAATTTAATCTCTGTCAATGCCTCCAAAAAGCACCAGGTTTATTAGATAAATGTTTGGAGTATTATTATGAACATTACAAATAAAACATTAATGCTTAATTTATGAAAAAGTATTTAATTTGTATTTTTATGCTCATACCGGTGTTCAGTTGGGCACAATCCATTACAGGTACAGTGCTAGATAGTAATGGACAAAATATCGCATTTGCCAATATTGTCTTATGCCAATCTGCGGACAGCACGATTATTGCAGGTTGTACAAGTGATGAAAACGGGAAATTTTATATCACGACGAAAAATATAAGGGGAATGTATCTACGTATCTCATATGTCGGCTACAAGACAAAGTATGTAGAATTAGAAGAATCTCCTCTTCAAATCAGACTAGAACCATTAAGATTGAGTGAGGTTGTCGTGGTTGCTCGACAGAAACTTTATGTGCAGAAAAGCGGTGAAATGATTGCAAATGTAAAAGGAACTATATTGGAGACGCTTCCCAAAACAGCCGATATTATTGCACAATTACCATTTGTCAGTAGCCAAGACGGTAATTTTACTGTCTTTGGTAAAGGAACTCCTGTTATTTATATTAACAACAGATTGGTGCAAGATTTGAAAGAGTTGGATCGTTTGATGCCTTCTGAGATAAAAAGCATAAAAGTAAATACTATGCCAGGTGCCAAATATGATGCCACTGTAGGAGCAGTTATCCAAATAATCACGGAGAAAGCACAAGGAGAGGGCTTCAGCGGAACCTTATATGCGGGTTCTAAATGTTCCGAACTTTGGTCTGCAGAAGAATTTGCTTCAGTAAACTTTAGGCACAATGCCTGGGATATATTTGCATCTGCTTATTTGATACAAAAACGTCAACAGATCAACATGAAAGCCAATCAACAATTAAACTTAGTGGATGCCGTTCATGAAATAGGCTATCAGGAAGAAGAAAAAGTGAAGTCTAATCGAATGGCGGTTGCAGGTGGTATAAACTACAATCCCAACGAAAAGATTTCAGCAGGTGTGCAATATGTTCTGAACAGTGGTACGTGGAAAAATGATATGTATAACAATATCAGTCATGTTGTAAATAATGAAATGGAGTTGAAACAGCAATTGGCATTATCTAACAAACCTGACCATACACACAATATAAATTCGTATTTCACCGGTAACTTAGGCAATAATCTTTCTTTGGATTTCAATTTTGATTGGGTGAAAGGGAATGAGAGAGATAATATGTATTCATGGTTTACCGATAATACGTCTGAAGATGTCAACACAGTCAACAACCGTTGGTACAATTATTATGCATCAAAGGGAATTCTGACTTACGCTAACAAGTATGTGAACATAGAAGGAGGAACTGAGTATTCTTACACAGACATGACACAGACTTATAAAATTGATAACATCACACTTGGAATCAATAACTCTAATGATGTAACCAAACAGAATCGGTGGGCATTGTTTGCTTCTGCTAAATTCCAATTCGGCAATTGGGGAGTTGGTGCTGGAATGCGCTATGAGGATATTGATTTCGATTATTACAAGAATAAGGAATGGAATAAAGAACAATCAAAAAAATATCATAAATTGTTCCCTAATTTTTTTGCAAATTACTCAAAAAGAGACTTACAAGCAACATTAAGTTACGAAAGAAAAATTAAATATCCAAATTATAACTCGCTAAGAAGTAATATACAATATAGTTCTCCTTATGTATATGAAAGTGGCAACCCCATGCTTTTGCCACAAATACAGAATGATTTTACCTGCATTTTGGGCTATAAAGATATTAAGGCTATTTTGGGCTATACAATATATGAAGACTATGTCACTCAGATAGTTGAATTATATAATGAAAGTTCTGTTGTTCTGGTAAAACCAGACAATATGAAAGACGTAAAGAGTCGGTTCTTTGCGTTAAGCTATACTCCGACCATAGGCATTTGGCGACCAAGCATTGAATTGGGTGGACAATGGCAAGATTTGAGTTTGTCAGGCAAGTCTTATGAGAAACCGATTTTCAATATTCGGTTAAACAATTCATTTACATTCCCACATCAATGGTTTTTAACGGTCAATGCAGGTTGGCAATCAGAAGGAAATTCTGGTATATACCTGATTAAGCCGTCATTGAAAACAAATGTCTACATTTCAAAAACGTTGTTTAATAAGAAGATGTCCATATCTCTAATGGTAAACGATATCTTTAGAACAGATAAGATTCAATGGTGCATTGATCATAGCCGTATAGTATTTAATTATGACAAATATAGTGATTCACGTTATGTACAATTGTCTGTACAGTATAATTTCAACGCAACAAAGAGTAAATATAAAGGTGTATCCTCAAGTGATGAAAAGCAACGATTGTAAATTATAAAGGATTATGGGATTTAAATTTTGCAGACAACGTGACAGTATGTCTTGTGGTATAGCATGTTTACAAATGATTTGTAGACATTATGGACATAATATTGACCAATATAGTCTATCAAATCTATGTGTTCCCACAAGTGAAGGTGTCTCATTATTCAGTTTAATCAAGACAGCTACCCAACTGGGATTTAATGCAACTTCAATAAGAATCTCAATAAATCATTTCAATAGTGAATCATTACCTTGTATTCTTCATTGGAATCAGAATCATTTTGTTGTTTTGTATAAAGTAAAAGAACAAAAAAAGTTTTATGTCGCAGATCCCGGTAAAGGATTATTATGTTATTCAATTGAAGAATTCAAAAAACATTGGATTAGCTCTGTTTCAAATGGAGAAGAAAAAGGTATAGTAATGTTTCTTGAACCCACTAAAACTTTTTTGAAAGCAAAAACCTTGGATAAACAAGTCAAGAAACGTTCATTCAACTTTTTGTTAGGCTATATATTACAATATAGAAAATATTTCATCCAAATAATTTCAGGGCTGTTGCTGGGGTGTTTGCTTCAGCTCATCATGCCTTTTTTAACGCAAGCAATCGTTGACATTGGAATAAAGCATAATGACATAAAATTTATTTGGCTTGTCCTATTGGGAGAACTAATGATTGTCATTGGACGAACTGCAACAGATTTTATACGTCGGTGGCTGCTACTTCACATCTCCATGCGAATAAATATTTCGTTGGTAAGTGATTTCTTTATCAAGTTGTTAAAGTTACCGATGGCATTTTTTGACACAAAACTCATGGGTGACTTATTACAACGTATTGAAGATCACTCGCGCGTGCAAAACTTTCTCACGGGACAGGTCCTGAATGTAGTTTTCACATTTCTAAGTTTTATTATATTCGGTATTATCCTGTTTATTTACAATAAGATAATATTCGGTGTTTTTATTATGGGAAGCATTGTTTACGGATTATGGATTTCCTCATTCCTGCAACGACGCAAAGTACTTGATTATGAAATATTTGAACAACAGGCGATTAACCAAAACAAGACATACCAGTTCATTACGTCAATGCAGGAGATTAAACTTCAAGACTGTGAACAACGCAGGCGATGGGAATGGGAGGATACACAGGCTGATTTATTCGCTGTACAGATGAAGTTATTGAAACTGCAACAGACACAGGAGGCAGGTTCTATATTCATAAACGAAGTCAAAAACATTCTAATCACCGTATTGGCTGCAACAGCTGTAATAAACGACCAGATTACACTTGGTGCAATGCTTGCCATCCAGTATATTGTGGGGCAGCTCAACTCTCCGGTAGAACAGATTATGTCATTCATCTATTCTTTACAAGACGTAAAGATTTCCCTTGAAAGAATCAACGAAATTCATGAAGGTAAAAACGAGGAGTCTAAAGAAAACCAAGCAAAAACATTTGAATGTGAAAAATCAATTAAAATAGAAAACATAGATTTCAAATACGATCCCTATGCTTTGAAAAAGACACTTGATGGTGTATCATTCGATATACCGAAAGGGAAAGTAACTGCTATAGTAGGAGCATCTGGTAGTGGTAAAACCACACTAATCAAACTCATGCTCGGTTATTATCCAGTTATATCAGGTTCTATTTTTATAGCAGGGCGCAATATCAATGAATATAACTTAAAGTGGTGGCGTCGTCATTGTGGAGTGGTAATGCAGGATGGGGTGATTTTCTCAGAATCCATAGCTCGTAACATAGCTGTTGATGATGGAGAGATAGATGTAAAACGACTTGAACAAGCTTCAATAATAGCAAATATCCATAGCTATGTGACGGGGCTTCCACTAAAATACGACACCATTATCGGACGAGACGGAGTAGGATTGAGCCAGGGACAGAAACAACGAATACTCATAGCTCGTGCAGTCTATAAGAATCCGGATTTCATCTTTTTGGATGAAGCCACCAATGCCCTTGACGCCAAAAATGAGAGGGCAATAGTTGAAAATTTGGATGCTTTCTACAAAGGCCGTACCGTAGTTGTGGTAGCCCATAGGCTATCAACGGTCAAAAACGCTGACCAAATCATTGTTATCGATGGAGGAAAGGTTATTGAAATAGGTAATCATACTTTTCTCATAGAAAAGAAAGGTGCATATTACAATTTAGTTAAGAATCAGCTTGAATTAGGAACATAAATAATGATATGAAACTAAATCTTTTAAATCCAACTATGCGTGTCCTAAGCAACTATGCTAACAATTTAACAATTAAAATAATATTGTTAAGCATGGGCTTTCGGCAAGCAAGAGCTCCAACCGGTTCTATATTCAAGTTCTGTAAGAACTTTGAATGATCATAATATAGAAATTTAATCATCTAAAATAGATTTATAAAGTAAGGAACAATCACATATTCATCAATTTAAAATTTAAACAATGAAACTTAATTATCTAATTCCTATAATGTGTACAATCATTCTTCTTAGTGGATGTAGCGACACGATGGAGGATGTTCTTTCCTCTTTTGAGAAATCTGAGGTTAAGCTAACTCAAACTCGTGCAATAATCGAGGATTCTGTTTCTACAGGAGAACCTGAAGAATTTATTATGTCTGGTGAAATGAAAAGAATGAAAGATATATATGAACAATTACATTCACAGCGTAAAAAAGCTCCAGTAACAAGCATGGACTCATACGATGATACCTTTTGGAGTAACATGTATGCCATACGCGAATTACCTGCCACGATAAAGGTTCGCTCCAAAGCCTCAAGTGGATCAACAAATGGATATGTCAATTTATATTGTGATGGAAAAGGAAAGGAGGTTACTTTAAACAATTCCAATGATGCAACAAGAAACCGTTTCTATATAAAGGTTTTACCAGCAACAACAGGAATTCCATATTTAATCTATTCACAGGCCTCCGGTACGCCTTTAACAGTCGGGTACTACACCAACAAGCCTGATGATAAGATTCTAATGGCATCCAAGGATAATAGTGGATCTTCACTAAGTTGCGGTTGGGATTTACTAGAATCCAATTTACACAAAAACTATTATGCTATAGAAAGTCAGGGTTATATTGGACAGTCTGATCCTAATAATTCATGGTCTATATTTTATTATGTTTTAGAGGCAACAAGTGGAAATAAAATCCGCTATGCACAAAGAGAATATAATAAAGCACAACAAGAGTTCATAATAACTCCTGATAAGAAATTTGAGATTTACTCTTTGGAGTATGATGTAAATTCTACTACAGTGTCTAAGTCTACATTTAAAAAAACGATAACAGTCAAAAACACATCATCTCAGTCAAAAGAAATAAATGTACCCTTCAATCTTCGTGAAACAGAAACTTCTTATTATAATAAAAATACATGGAATGTAAATCTTAACTTCAGTAATCCAGAAATAAAATTTCAACGTCCTTCTGTTACATCCGGAATCATAATTTCGCCTGAGAATGATAGTCCTGCTGATGCAAACTTTATCAATGCCAGTACTCAATCTATAGATCGAGTTATTCAATATTTGCATCCTATTCGATGTAATCCATCTTCAATAGCAACAGTTACTTTAGATTTTGTAAAATACAACGTAACTGTAAAATATATAGCAAAGGCAAAATACGAAGAAAATGGAGATAGACGAGAGTGTGTTCTGAAAGGTACCTGGTCTGGTAGTATCATTGAGGATCCTAAAGAAATAGCACCCCACGAGACTATTACATACACCCCAATAGGTTCGGGTGGAGATATTATTCTCAAAAATCCCACATTTACTCTATATAATGATACGTTAATTACTACAAATCCTCAATTATGAATAGAATAAAATGCGCATTTACAATAGCTTTATCCATTTATTTAATGACGAGCTGTACCAGTGATGATTTTTCATCATCATATCACAATGAAGGAACAGGAGATATAGTTCTTCAAAATAGACAACCCTCTGTTCCACATGCCAAGAAACTTCCTTTTACCATTAAAGAAAACATCACAAGAAGTGGTTCAGATAGTGGAAACTTGATAGGGGACTCAGAAACAATGCTTGGATATTCATACACAATAGGGAATTCCATACTCGGTGATATCGAAAATGTGAAGTTCCCTGTACTTGACCTTACAAAGATAAAAGCCAAATATTCCAAATCTGTTATTAAGAAGCCTTTGAATTCTTCTGCTTCATATTCGTTTTCTTATAATGGAATGTCAAGATACGAAACGAATAGTCAAGTTTCAAAAACAGTAAAAAGTGGGTTCAGTCTTAATCTTGGACTTTTTAAAATAGGGCGAGAGAAAACAATGACTGAGCTCTTTAAATCAACATCTTCTTTTGGGAAAGATTGCGTTTATGGTGAATTAAATATAGAAATTAAAGGAAGCCAGTATGAATTATTATCAACGATAGATAAAAGAAAAATCTATGCTCGTGAATGTTTGAGCCAAACATTTCTTACAGATTTATATCGTGGAACAATAGGGAATTTAATAAATTCTTATGGTCCGTTCGTACTCCGTAGTTATATAACCGGAGGTAAAGCAACAGCTTTTTATGCTGGAAAGTCTGTGACCGGCTCTGATTCCCAATCAAAAGAGAAAGGATTGAGTAAAGATATAAACGCTTCTTACTCATGGAAATCCGGTTCTAACTCTGCATCTGGAAATCTTTCTTTTGGGAAAAATAATGGTTCCAGCAGCTCTTCTCAGTATGAAACACAAGAAACCGAAATTTACATTCAAACTTTTGGCGGTTCTCCAACCCTGCAAACCATAGTATCTCCCACGAAATTAGATGCTTTGTCAATAGATTTAACCCCATGGCTAAATTCACTAAACAATAGTAACTCCTATACAATGATAGATATAACATCAGGATTTAAGGAAGAAGAATGTGGATTATATCCATTGTCAGATTTTGTATTGGAAAAAAATTTCAGATACCGGATGGACGACACCACAAACGGATTTCTTGAATCATTGGATGATGTTCAAGAACCAAGATTCGAAATTGTTAAAGTATTGGCAAGAACAACTACTTCAGGAGAAAATTTGTATGAGGTTGCAGCTGTAATGACAACACGGCAGGGGGACAAAATTGTTCTAAGTGATGGTAAATATAATAGTTCAACAGATGCCGAACTTCGTGCCAATAACAATAATCAGACAATGATGAATAAAGTTCAAGAAATACATACAAAGAAAAGAACTATATTTCAAGGGTTGGAATTTAAGACAAATTATAATACCACATACAATCCGAATGTACGTAAACCTCTTTGTGTCCGAATGGATGGCTTTAATGAGGATAATATGTACCTATATGAGGATCCCAATTCCAAAATGCGGTACATTTATGATCCTGCCAACAAGATAGCTCTGTCATATCTTTATGATGAGGATTATGAGGATTACGTTTTGGATTATTATGGAATGAGAGGTTGGGTAGAATCATTACCCAAGCGGAAAGTTTCCATGATGATACTTCAAAACTATACGATAATCGGTCTTTAAATATTTACATTGGAGGGACAATCAACTTGTCCCTCTATTAAATTTGTCAAAATATGAGACAAGTAATATTATATTGTTTAAGTATTGTATTTTCTTTATTCATGTCAAGTTGCCATGAGGATAAAGAATTTGAGAACATATTGTGGTCTCAGGAGGCTTCGGTAGTGATAAAAGATGGAATCAGTTTTACCCACGATAAGGCAGAAATCATTCTGAAATTCAACACAATGAATGCCGATATTTCTGTCTCGTCAAGCGAAGCATGGATTGATGCATCCATTGCAATGACTGAAAGCAACGGGGAACTGAACATTCATATCTCTGAAAATCCCGGCATCTCGTCCAGAGAAGGAATAGTGGCTGTTCACTCTAATGATGAAACAACTCTTATTCGCATTACGCAAAAAGGTGCGCCTCGTGTAATACCTGAAAATAACAGCTACTACCATCATCATGGGGAAGGGGAAATAACCGTCAAGGTAGAAGCCGGTTCACTTCCTGTTGCCGAAATATATCCTGAAAACACCGATTGGATAAAGGTTGGCAAAATTACTGCTGATGATAAAAATAAATATACGATAACCTTGATTGTTGAAAAGAATGAAGGGTTAGGGCGTATTGCGTCTTTGGATTTTAAAATTGATGAGCAACCGGCTATCAAAGGTAGCGGCCCTTGCATCATTCAAGAGCCGGCTTCGTTCAATGAAAATATAGAAATATCTGTCGACAAGCCGGGAAGCCTTCAGATTCTTTTAGGAAATGAATCCGCCAATCTGAACCACATACGTTTTCTAAAGATTAAAGGTCCGGTCAATGGCCTTGATTTTCCTGTAATAAAAAGTCTGTTTTCAAATACGGAAAACAGCTATGGGCAGCAACCTATAAGGCTTGACCTATCAGAATCTGTAATCGTTGCCGGTGATAAAAATCCATTCGAATATTACGGTTGGAAACCGTCAAAAAAATATGAAGACATTTACTTGTATGGTGAGATACCTGCCAATATATTTACAAATGCAGTTAATCTCAAGGAAATAAGACTCCCAGAAGGGCTGAAAATCATCGGCGCATTCGCTTTCAAAGGATGTAAAAATCTGAGTAAGGTTCAAATACCCGACTCTGTGGAGGAAATCAACAGTAAGGCTTTCTATGGTTGTCTGAAGATGGAAGATATTCAGCTCAATCATAACTCGAATCTATTGTCAATAGGAAATCAGGCTTTTACAACAGGGTCTTTATTGAAAGATTTGACAATTCCAACGACCGTGACAAACATTTCCGGTGAAGCATTTCTTGGATGTACAGTCTCCCGTTTACACCTTAAATGGCAAGAGCCTTATGAAGTAAGGATTGTTCCTAAGACAGAAGGATGTTCTCTTTTTGTGCCCAAAGGAACTTCAGAACTATATCGAAACACTCGCAATTGGTGCAATTTTAAAGAAATCATTGAAGAATAGAATATGATACACTCTGACAAAAAGGAATCATCTGAATTAAAGTTACGTTCTGAGAAAGTCCGTAATCTTTTGGGAGAAATACCTCCAGCATTAGTGCAATGGGGTACGGTAATAATCGTAGCCATATTCCTAATACTTCTATTAGTAGTCTGCTTTGTGCCCTATCCTCATTCACAAGGAGAAAGTATCTTACAGCATCTATTTATGTTATGAAAGAAAAATAAATATCTTAATCGTTCTCTATTTTACATGCTATAGATTGAATCCATATAAAAGGAACAGATGCACCGGATAAAACGCATAGAACCCATACTTTGCCACCTTGCCATGGATAAACCCTCGCGTTCCATCATAACAGGCAATCACCAGACAGGTAAGTAAAGCGCCGACTATCCCATAGTGCATCATCAGCGGAAAGGCACAGAACAGCTGCGCCTTTCTACCGGAGGGAAAAGAAGGATTGCAGACATTTCCCAACAGGTAGCACACTACCATCATCAGAATCCCTCGCCACTCATAGTCCACACCCGACCAAGTGGCGAAGCCAGCTATAGAAAGGATGACAGCCCCACAAAGGATGCCATCCTTTTTTAATGTTTCAAAAGCTGCCAGTGCCATTACACCCAATGCCAGGGTGAAGAGCACGTTGTGCGTCCCATCCGCTCCATTCAGCAGGTACCAGGGCAATTCACTGATTACGGCAAATACCAGCAGTTGCAGGAAGTACTTCATCCTATTTCGGGTATGCCGGAAGCCCTCTGCTATGAGGAAGGCGAACACCGGAAAGGCAATGCGACCGAAGCAACGCATGACTTCGTAAATGAACATGCCGTGTTCCATCAGGTAGTAGGCACTGTGGTCTGCCACCATCGAAAGGACGGCGATAACCTTCAGTGCGCTACCACTCAATCGAATTGAAGTATTAGTGGAATGTAGCATCTTCATATCGCTGTATTACAATATTCTATATTCATCTGTAAAGGTGTTACTTCAAGGTACTTATGCCATACCCAGCAGTTCCTTGACCATTTTCTCCACTTCATCGTTCACCCGTTTGAAGTTGCGGTTCAGCATGATTTCCTTCTCGCGGTCATTTTTGAACTCGTAGATTTTCGGTAGCGGCACATAGTGGTCCTCTTCGTTCTTAATTTTCTTCATATCGAAGTGTGTCTTGCAGAAGTACTTCGTAGTCTTGAACTCTTCCGACTGCTCAATGTCGAAGTGGTTCAGCATCCGCTCGTCCGTAGCCGTGAAGTCACGGGCAGCCTGACCCGCCAGCCAACCGGTCGCCATATCCGCAATCTTGGCAGCAGGCACCAGGTAGTCCATCTTCTCGGAGATGGTGGTCGATACCTTGTTGTCGTTGATGGAGATGGACCGGGAAGTCTGCTTCGCCTTGCCGAACACATCATTCTGCGCCCATTCCAGGGTTTCCTTGTTACGGGCAGCACCCATGAAGATGTTACCGCAAGTCGTAATAATCTTCTGCATCCCCACCTTGCCGTAGTCAGCCTCCAGCTGTGGCAGCTCCTGAAAACCCAGGGTCACCGCCACCTTGTTGGAGCGCGCTGTACCAATCAAGCGGTCAATCTTGTGGAAGTAGAGTGTGGGCAGCTCATCCACGATGATGCTCACTGGGATGTTTCCTTTGGAGTTGACTCGGGTAATGAGTCGGTTCAGCACCAGTGCATTCAACGAACCGATGACCTGTTCCTTCTCCGGGTCGTTGGCAATCACCAGGTAGCTCGGATGGGCTTTGTCCGAAATCTTCAAGTCGAAGTCATCTCCCGTAAACACCCAGTAGGCTTCGGGAGATACCAATCGGGCGGCATTGACACGAAGGGTACCCACCATACCTTCCAACTGGTCGTTCGCCTTGTTCTCGTAGGCACTCTTGAAGGGAGCCATGAGGGAAGCAATCTTGTCGTCCTGCATCAGGATATTGAACACCTGGTCGTAGGACCTGCCTAAGAAGGACAGCACATGCGGCATGTCCGAATACTCCCCGGTGATGGTGTCCGGCTCTACTTCCTTGCCTTTATCATCTTCGTACCAGCAGCGTTCAATCTTCACCTGCTTACCAGTTCTATCTTTGTAGGAGAAGCCGTTTAAATCCACAAACATCCGGTCTTCATCCGTTGACACGTCGTTTCCGTCTTTATCTACAAAATCCAGGATGATATTGCCCTTTGCATCGAGGGCATGGTAATCGTCCCAGTTCCGTATCACCAGTTCCAGTTTATTTCCCTCAGGTATGACCACTTCGGAGTCTGGTGCCAAAGATACATAGCGTTTCAGCTTCTTGCCATTCTTGAAGCCTACTGGATGGAAATTCACAAAGAAATAGATGATGGCCGCCAGGAAGTTCTCTGCCGAGTTAGTGAAGAAGGCTTCCGAACCGCCTTTCTTTTCACCGCCTCCCTTGTTTAGGGAAGCCAGCAAGGTAGCAGCGGTTTCCGAAGCTGCCGCCAAGTCCGGAATGTACTTGCGCTGAATCGGATTGATGCGGTCCGAATACTCCACGTCCGTAAAGTTGATAATGCGAAAGCCACAGTTTTGTGGCAGTTTTCCAGCCTTGCGGTTCTTGCAATACTGATAGAAAAGTGTCTTGGCCAATGTAGGGAACTTAAAATCGTAGCACATGATAGCAAATCCCTTGGCAGCGTGCTGACGAATAAAGGGATCGATAATACCGAAGGACTTACCCGAACCCGGCGTACCCAGTACAATCGTCCCACGGAAGGGATTGATGATGTTGATCCAGCCCTTGTGCATCTTCTGCTTCCAGTAGTATATCATCGGGATGTTCACCGAATAGTCATTGGCTACCAAATCTTCCGACTGCTGGAACGATTCATTCTCGAAGTTGAAGCGGTCTTCACCCACCTTGTAGTTGTAATACTTGGCGATGCCGTCCAGTCCCTGATGCACCAGCATGGTACCTACGACCGAGCAGAGCGCATAGAGGATGCGGTTGGCCGGAAAGCCGAACCAGCTCATACCGATATTCATGCCGTGAAAGATAAAGCACATGCCGACCAACGTCAATCCGGCCAGCACCGGATAGATGACCATCGTCTTGACATTGAACTTCAGCGCCTTCTTTGCCTTGGTCCCGATGCAGACTACACAGATACAGATCAGCTCTGCCACCTTGCAGCCCGACACGGAATTGAACACCTTGAATCGGGCCAGAATATCCAGTATAAACTGTGTGACACGGTTATCCGCCGTAATGGGAAGATTTATCACAATCTCGATGATGAGAAAAATATAGATGCAACTGCGGAAGTAGTTGTACATCTGTTGCTGTTCCCGGGTTTCTTCGAATGCCATTGTTATTGCATTTAAAATACACGTTAAACGATAATCAGAACGGAATCTTTACACCCAGTAAGAGTCCGTTGCGGAAAGTATCTCCATGCAGGAAGTTGACGTTGTTCTTCTGGATCAGCGAAAACTCCCAGCCGTTCTGAAAGACATAGCTGTATTCAAAGCCGGCTTCCACACCGAGGAAGAACTTCTTCTGAGTGGCTCCGAACTGAGGACCGAAACGAAAGCGCAACATGCCGTTCTTGTAACGTGCCAGTCGCTGCTTATAGACCAATCCGCCATCCCAATAGTAACCCTTCCAGAACCGGCAGCAGGTGGGTTTCTGCCAATGGTTCCCCACTTCGCCGTAGATTTCCACGGCATTGTCATAGCTCAACGGATGCTCGTAACCTATCATCGCATTCAAGGTATTCGGGAACAGGAAACCGGCATTCAGCGTGAGTTTCTTGTCCTGTGCGGATGCCGAAAGCACCGCAAACGCATATACTAAAACAAATAAGATTTTCTTCATAACTTAGCGGTAAATATAGTAATACGGATAACAAGAGGTGTTCTTCAAAATGTCCGAATCAAAGCCATCGGCATTGAGGATGTCTTCGTATTCAATGGTGAGCGTAATGATACGGCCACTGATTTGGTTCTCTGAGATTTCCAGACGGAGCACCTTTTCATCCGGGAAGGTCAGCTTCTCAATCACCAGCACATTGCGGTAATTCTTCTTGAACTTCTTGACCGGATTCAACGAATAAACCGGTGTCAGTTCAATGGTCTGCGAGTTGGTGGCTTTCGTTTCTTTCTTGTCCGTCAGCTTCACGCGAAGCTCCTCAATGTCGTAGGCTATCTTCGTCTTGTTTTGTAACGAATAATCAATAAAGAAGTAGTCGCCAATGGTATAGATGTTATTGACGATGGCCTTCATGCCATGGGCGTTAGACACCACCTGGTTGTACTTGCGTTTGCTGCCATACACCGCCCACGCATAGCGGACCATTTCGGCCTTGGGCATCGACACCTCGGGGTTGATATAGGACTGGGTATCGCTGTAGGCCACTTCAAAGATGGAGGCTGCCATGCTGGGATAATGGGTATAAACCACGTCATACTGAGCGATATGCCGCTCTCCAATCAGGGTGATAGTGCCCAACAATTCATTCTCGTCAAAGGAGGTTTTAATGGAGTATGACTCCAGATAAGGCTTGATGCGCACCATGTTGTCGGCGCACTGGTTGCCCATAATCTTGGTCGTAGAGATGTCCACCAATTTGATGTTTTCGGGCATGACGATGTGGGTGGTGATCTCACTGTTCACGTAGATCTTCTCCTTGGCAGCAGCCTGTACAACCATACCGAGAAGGCCGAAGAAAAGTAAAAATAATTTCGCTTTCATATTAGGTAATTTTTATGATTTACTGATTTGATTATTTGTTGATTCCGTTACTTGTAAACTTGCTTACTATATTACTTGTAACCTTACTTACTTTGTGATTAGTAAGATAGTTTACCTATTTTTATTCTTGACCTTTTACCTTGCTTCCTCCGAGTTAATCAGGTAAACAATCGTGTTGTACTTGATTTTCGCCTTGTTCTTACGGATATTGGATGAAATAGCTGAAGAAGCTGAGTTATAGACGTTTTGCAAGGCCTGCAGTGCCAAGGCTTCACCTGAAATACCGGAACCGTAGCCATCTTCTGACTGGAAGTTGATGTTCTGCTGCACGGCACTGGAGCTGGCATCCTTCACGAACTCACGGAAGGAAGATTCCGGTACATAGAACCCTTCCATGCCGTCATTATCGAACACTGAAAGTTTCACGTTGATGAACTTATCACCGACCAGAATGCTGGTAATGGTAGCCTTCACACGCTGCTGTCCGAAGCCTGTCACTGTACCATAGAGGTAGGTGCCTTTCTTCAACTTGGTGTTGCTGACGGTTATATCATCCAGCAACTTGAAACGTAAACGAGTACCTTCCTTGGCTTTGGTGGTCTGGTCAATCATAGCGCGAATCAACTTGGCTTCCGCTATATCATCGGGTGAGGTCACTGTATGGAACTTCTCCGCATTGGTATCACCGGACTTGATGACGAGCTTGGGACGGTTGCGTTCCTTTTCAGCCTGGTGGACCTTGACAATGGAATCCCTACGTTGCTTGTCTGCTTGTTCATCTCGGTCAAAACGTCCGATACCCAATCCGCTTTCAATGGCCTTCTGACGCTCGTAACTTCTGCGCTGGATTTCCTCCAGGTCACGGGCGAAGTCATCCTGTGAAGTATAGCCTTCGGTAGTAGTAGATGTACCTGTTCTGCTTCCATTACCTGACCTATTTCCAGAAGAAGCATTGTCCCCGTATGCAAAGGAGTTGATGTGTCTTCTGGATTCGGCCAACGACCTTTCCAGTTCCTCCATTTCCCGTTGCTGACGAAGCCGTTCCGCTTCCGCAGCATCCAGCTTGTTGAGTTCGTCTTCGCTGTAGCCGTGCTCCAGTTCTTCGGCTTTCTTCTGTTCTTCTCCGATGGCACCGACGGCGGTAAAGGCATCTTCGTCCCCGAAACGGCGCGACATCTCATACATCTTGTCTCCGGCTTCCTCCGCATTGGCCTGCGGCAGTTGCGTATTGATGCGGTCGGTGGCAACCGTCTGCCGGTCATCTTCGCCGCCCCCGAACGTCTGCATCACGAAGTACACCAGGGCACACAGGGGAATGAACACCACCAACGGGAAGATGTACTTGGGCTGTTTGAAATTGATTTTTCTGATCATGGATGGTCATTGTTTTGAAGTGATTTAACGATGGATTCCAGCCGGTTGTAACTTTGTACGATA
>JARIAN010000019.1 GCA_029257865.1 Phocaeicola sp. | reverse complement strand
TTTGAAAGTATCTCTGATGGCAGTATTAATTCTGCCAATGATAATAGTCCTTGATGATTCATAAGACAAAGGTATAACTTTTATGCAAAATATAGATTGATGTCCCCCATGTTTATCGGGTGAGCCATACTAACTGTACCTCCACAAGAAACTAAAAACATTTCGGCCAAACACCATACGGCCAGACATTTTGATTTCATACAATATCCGAATAAAAGATCAACACAAAAAAAGCGAAGATTTCTGTAATGCTATTTACAAAAATCTCCGCTATTAGCTTTATGATAAAAGCCGCACCTGAGGCGTGACGAAACTCCGAAAGACATGTTTTGAGTGCTCTACCTCCCTTTGTAATCCACTGGCATAAATGCTACCCGAAGGCGTGGCCCGCCATTGGAAGATGAAACTGTTCTCGGTATTTCTGATAAATTTGATGAGTTTCCCGATTCTGCAAGTGCGGCTTCATTTTCTATCACAAATATACTACTATTATATTATTCTGCAAAATATTTCAATAGATATTTCTAAGAAATGAAGGTCACATACTATAATAGTAAAGAAATTAAGTAGGAGATAAAACTCTTCCTTTCAGGTTCTATCTTATGATGGACACCCTTGCTATTGGCTGTATGATTCCCGCTATTAGGGTTCATTGGGGACTTGCCCCCATTAGCTAATACTCATGCCAAGCATACTACAAAAATGTGCCAACATGAGAAACTCATATTGGCACACCCTATTACTTAATCTGTATAATATCCAACATTAAGCAGCTTTAGCTTTAGCAACTACAGCCTTGAATGCTTCAGGATGATTCATCGCTAAGTCAGCCAAAACTTTACGGTTGATTTCGATACCAGCTTTGTGCAAAGCACCCATCAACTTAGAGTAAGACATACCTTCCAAGCGAGCAGCTGCATTGATACGCTGAATCCACAATGCGCGGAAGTTACGTTTTTTGTTCTTACGGTCACGATATGCATAAGTCAAACCTTTTTCCCATGTATTTTTAGCAACGGTCCAAACGTTTTTTCTTGCACCAAAGTAACCTCTGGTCAAACCTAAAATTTTCTTTCTTCTTGCTCTAGAAGCAACGTGATTTACTGATCTTGGCATAGTTTTAATTCTTTTTTGAATGATAGCGCCGATATTTCTCAATCGGACTTGAGGCTAATACATTCGGTTAATAATAATGATACGTTTACGCTTTTGAAAGATTACTTCATGCAAAGAAGTTCCTTAACCTGATTGATGTTAGCATTGTCAACCAAACCAGAGTGTACAAGGTTTCTTTTTGCTTTCTTAGTTTTCTTAGTCAAGATATGACTATGAAAAGCGTGCTTTCTTTTGATTTTACCTGTTCCGGTAAGAGTAAATCTTTTTTTAGCACCGGAGTTAGTTTTGATCTTTGGCATCTTGTTAAAATTTAAATTATTATTATTCAATGTGGCAACGCACTATACCGGCGCGTTACGCACTCATTAATTTCTGAATTGTTTCAGTTTCCTTTACTGGTTTCGGAGCTACTTTTTTTAGGAGTTGTTGCTGCCTTCTTTGGAGAAAGGAAGATAGTCATTCTTTTACCTTCCAGCAATGGCATCTGTTCCACTTTCGCATATTCTTCCAAGTCATTAGCAAAGCGAAGCAACAACACTTCTCCTTGTTCCTTAAAAAGAATAGAACGACCTTTGAAGAACACATAAGCCTTCACTTTATCACCATCCTGCAAAAAGCCAATAGCATGTTTCAACTTAAAGTTATAGTCGTGTTCGTCAGTCTGAGGTCCGAAACGAATTTCCTTCACATTTACTTTCACCTGTTTAGCTTTCTGCTCTTTTGCACGTTTTTTCAGTTGATAGAGAAACTTAGAATAGTCAATAATTCTACAAACTGGAGGAACGGCATTAGGTGAAATTTCAACCAAGTCAGCTTCATGCTCTTCAGCCATCTTCAAAGCTTGAGCAATTGGATAAACTGCTGATTCTACATCATCTCCTACAATGCGGACTTCTTTGGCACGAATCTGTTCATTGATTCTGTGTTGCCCTTTTAAACTGTCATTTTTCATTAAAAAAATCTATTCCTTTGTTTGTTTTTTTGTTATTTTATATCGTTTTTTCCTCAACTGTTTACAGTTCATTTATATATACACTCTGAAACGGTTGCAAAGTTACCATTTATTTATCATATTATGAACTTCTTCTGCAATATTTTTTGCAAAATCTTCAATTTTCATAGTTCCCTTGTCACCTTCACCCTGTTTACGAACTGCAACTTCACCATTTTCAGCTTCTTTTTCGCCAACTATCAACATATATGGGATACGTTTCATTTCATTATCGCGAATCTTACGGCCTATTTTTTCGTTACGGTCATCTACCAAAGCACGGATGTCATATTTTTTCAGTTCCATACGCACTTTATCGGCATAGTCATTGAATTTTTCCGAGATAGGAAGAATTGCCACTTGGTCAGGAGTCAACCACAATGGGAACTTACCTGCTGTATGTTCAATCAATACAGCCACGAAACGTTCCATAGAACCGAATGGTGCACGGTGAATCATTACTGGACGGTGTTTCTGATTATCAGCACCCATATATTCCAATTGGAAACGCTCCGGCAAGTTATAATCGACCTGAATAGTACCCAACTGCCAACGGCGTCCAAGAGCATCTTTCACCATAAAGTCCAACTTAGGACCATAAAAGGCAGCCTCTCCATATTCAATCTTAGCAGGAAGGCCTTTTTCCTGACAAGCCTCAATAATAGCCTGTTCTGCTCTTTCCCAGTTTTCATCGCTACCAATGTACTTGTCACGGTTCACCTTGTCACGCAAAGAAATCTGTGCTTCAAAGTTGCTAAGTCCCATTGACGTAAATACAATATTGATGATATCCATTACACGCAAGAATTCATCTTTCACCTGGTCTGGGCGACAGAACAAGTGAGCATCATCTTGAGTAAAACTACGAACACGAGTCAATCCGTGCAACTCACCACTCTGCTCATAACGACATACAGTACCAAATTCAGCCAAACGCAAAGGCAGATCTCGATAAGAACGAGGTGAATTCTTGTAAATCATACAATGGTGAGGACAGTTCATCGGTTTCAAGAAGTATTCTTCACCTTCTTCCGGAGTGTGAATAGGCTGGAAGGCATCTTTACCGTATTTAGCATAGTGCCCAGAAGTCACATACAACAACTTGTTACCGATAGGAGGACACATCACTTCCTGGTAATCGTAGCGAGCTTGGATACGACGCAAGAAGTCCTGCAAACGGATACGTAATGCAGTACCTTTAGGCAACCACATAGGCAACCCCTTACCCACTGTATCAGAGAACATGAACAAGTCCATTTCTTTTCCGATTTTACGGTGGTCGCGTTTTTTAGCCTCTTCCAACAAGGTCAAGTATTCATCCAGCATCTTCTTTTTTGGGAAAGTGATACCATAGATACGAGTCATCTGCTTGCGATCTTCCTGACCCCTCCAATAAGCACCTGCCACAGAAAGTAACTTGATAGCCTTAATAGGAGCTGTTGAAGCCAAATGCGGTCCACGACAAAGATCGGTAAATGCACCTTGAGTATAAGTAGTAATATGTCCGTCTTCCAGTTCAGAAATCAATTCACACTTATAAGTTTCACCTCTATCGCCAAACATTTTCAAAGCATCTTCTTTTGCAATGCTAGTGCGAACCAAAGCTTCTTTCTTAGCAGCCAATTCAGCCATTTTCTTTTCAATTACAGCCAAATCGCTTTCCTTTATTACAGTTTCTCCTGGATCTACATCATAATAGAATCCGTTTTCAATAGCCGGACCGATACCAAACTGGATACCTGGATAAAGTTCCTGCAATGCTTCAGCCAGCAAGTGGGCACTTGTATGCCAGAAAGCATGCTTGCCTTCTTCATCATCCCACTTATACAGCACAAAGTTTACATCTTCATTGATAGGTCTTGTCAAATCAACAGTTTCACCATTAACGCCACAAGCCAGTACATCCTGTGCCAAGCGAGAACTGATACTTTCTGCAATCTGCAGACCAGTTACTCCTTCGTTATATTCACGAACAGAGCCATCGGGAAATGTTATTTTAATCATCACTCTATGTTTTTAATCTGTTGTTCAATCTTATAAATTGCAAAAATAAACAAAACTTTTGGTTATCTGCAATATTTCAAGGAAAAACACATTATAAATCAATACAACAAGTATTCTGT
>JARIAN010000137.1 GCA_029257865.1 Phocaeicola sp. | reverse complement strand
TCTTGAACGATCAGCAGGCTCAGTACTACTTCTTGTCAGGATTTACTGCTAAGTTGGCTGGTACAGAACGTGGTATCACTGAACCTACTCCTACATTCTCTGCTTGTTTCGGCGCTGCTTTCTTGAGTTTGCACCCAACTAAATATGCAGAAGAATTGGTTAAGAAGATGGAAATGACTGGTGCTAAAGCATACTTGGTTAACACTGGTTGGAATGGTACTGGCAAACGTATCTCTATCCGTGATACTCGTGGTATCATTGATGCTATTTTGGATGGTTCTATCGATAAGGCTCCTACTAAGACTATTCCTTTCTTCGACTTTGTCGTTCCTACAGAATTGCCGGGTGTTGATTCTAAGATCCTTGACCCACGCGATACTTACGAATGTGCTTGTCAGTGGGAAGAAAAAGCAAAAGACTTGGCTGCACGTTTCATCAAGAACTTCGCTAAGTTTACAGGTAACGAAGCTGGTAAGGCTTTGGTTGCTGCTGGTCCTAAATTGTAATTCATTTTACAGGATAAATGCAAAGGGATGTGCTTCGGTACATCCCTTTTTTTTGGTAGTGAGAGGTTTTAGAAATTAAAGTTCTTGTTATTTATATTAAATCAAAGCAGGTTGGCTTCATTATTTTTATGAAGCCAACCTGCTTTGATTTGTTGATAGAGAAGAGATTTATCATCTTTCTCCCAGGTTATCGTAGGAAGACTGTAGGATGGCTTTTAGACGCAGCAGGCGGTTTTCGTTGGCTTCTGGAAGTTCTTGGATTACCCGGTTGGCATTCAAGTCGTAAATTGTAACACCGGTACTGTCTTTAAAGGCAGCACCTCCGCCGAAGCTCCAGTATGCAAACGGGTAGGTATAGCTGTCGCCAAGAACATTTCGGCTGAAATCAAATTCTTGATGTTCAATGCCAAGTTGAGCCATCAAAGTAGCTGCCATATCAGTCTGGTTCATCAGTTTGTCGATGACCATCGGTTGTTTTACCGCTCCTCCTAGCCATAACATTGGGATGTGGTGGATACGTTGGTCGTGTCCATATCCTTCCATCGGATAATAGAATCCGTGGTCGGGCAGGCAGATTATGAGCAGATTGTCCCATACAGGAAGTTCTTTCATGCGATCAATGAATTTGCCCAAATGATGGTCGGTGAAAGCAAAAGCATTTGGCTTTTTGTCGTCCAACTGGTGGAAAGGCACTTCAAACGGTTCGTGGCTGCTCAAAGTCAAGAAAGCGGTATGCCAAGGCATATCGTTTGCAGTACGGCCTTTTAGAGTCTTGTATAAATCATCGAAAGTGATGTCATCATTCACTCCCCACGGGTTTTGCCGTTCGGATATAGGAAAGTCCACATCTGCCTTGAGATGCTGATAGCCACATCCCATCAGATAGCTTTTCATATTGGTGAAATTGATGTCACCTCCATAAAGGAAATCACTGCGATAGCCTTCTTGGGTCAGTTTGCCTACAATAGAAGGCATGGTACGGCTTTTGGCAGGTATTTTCATTACTGAAAGGTCAGGAAAACTCTGATAGCCGCTAAAAGTGCATACTGTTCCTCTGTCAGTGCGGAAACTGTTGGCATAGCAGTTGGTAAACCAGACGCCCTCTTTGGAAAGGTGGTCTATGTTAGGGCTTGCTCCTTTCACTCCCCCTAGAGATTCTACCATTGTAGCTCCGAACCCTTCCATAAGGATGATTAGTACATTAGGACGTTGGGTACGCAGTAGTTTAATTGTGGTACTGTCTTCTGTGGTAGGATATAGTCCTTTGAATAAGGAGTCGCGTTGTGCTTCGGGGAAGAAGTTGAACTGTTCGGCATAATTTTTGGTTTTTCCTACTGACGACAACAGACTGAATGCAGGGTTCACAGCCGAGTGGTTCAGAAACTCATTGTTGCAGTAATATACCTGTCCGATGTTGGAGGTAGATTCGGTTACTCCTCCTCGAATAATTACAAACAATGCTCCTCCTATCAGAATGAAGACTCCGGTGCCTGCTAGTCGTTTCTTGACTGCCGGAAGGACAGTTGGAGTGAGTTTGAATAGTATCCATGACATTCCGCTAGACAAGGCCAAGATAAGAAGTAGTCGGACGGCCAGAAAGCCATTGGATACACTAGCCATTGCATTTTTAGGAGAGTCAAGGTAGAAGAATACCGAAGCGTCTAGCTTGAAGTTCCAGAAAGGATAAAGTCCCATATCTCCCACGAAAATCAATGTGACTAAAAAAGCAACCAATACATAGTATGCTACGAGCACTTTCCGTAAAGGAAAGCGGACAAACCATATACTAATGAGAATGACAAGCCAAGGAATGGCGGTTAGGTATCCTGAGGTAGTAGCATCGAGTGTAAAGGCATGATAGATAACTTGCCAGAAATCGGTGAGTGATACATCTTTTCCCAGTGCATCGTTATAGAGCATGAAGCAAGGTTTCTGTAGGATGAAATAGCCCAGAAACGCAGCAAAGAAGCTGATGATGTACAATAAGCGCTTTCTCATGATGAAATGATATTTTATTTTCTTCCAAAGTCTGCCGGTATTTCCCCCCAGTTTTCAGTTTCCCATTTATGGAGAGGAACATCTACCTTGTTTTCATTAAGCCATTTTTCGGCCCGTTCAATCAGTTGGAATAACTTTTCCGTCTTGGGACCTCGTTCCAGTTGAGTCTTGCATTTCTTATGCTTCACCCAACTTAGAGCTGTTCGGCTGTCAGAGTAGACTGGCATTTGTATGTTCTTGTTTTTCATCAGTGCCAGTCCGTGAACGATGGCCAGAAACTCTCCGATATTATTGTTACCGTGCATCGGGCCGAAGTGAAAGACTTCTTGTCCGGTAAGCAGGTACACGCCTCTATATTCCATAGGGCCAGGATTACCGCTGCAGGCAGCATCTACAGCCAGGCAGTTCATATCGAATCCTTCGGGCAGGGCTTTCAAAGAAGGAGTGTCAGTTTTTTTTTGTCCTCCTATATAAAGATGTGCCGGTGAGGAGTAGGCTTCTTCAGCCTCTTCCCGGTTCTCAAACGATTTGTAGAGTGCTCCCCGGTAGTTTTTGATTTGTAGCTGGCAGTCGGTCCACGAGGTGTAAACACCTGGGTTTACACCTTTCCATACTACGTAATATTTCTGTTTTGCCATATAATGACCTTTGTTGTTTAAACAGGCAACGCAGATTTCAGAAAAGAACTTTCCCCTCTAAAATCTGCGTTGATAGTATATGTAGATTATGCGTATGTTTTACATTCTTTCTGGAACCTCAATACCCAACAGAGCCATAGCCTGTTTTACCACTTTACCTACATTCTGGCTTAGAGTAAGGCGGAATACCTTAACGGCTTCGTTCTCTTCGCGCAAGATGCTGAAGTCGTGATAGAACTGGTTGTATTCTTTTACCAGGTCATAAGCATAGTTGGCCAGGATAGATGGGTTATAGTCAGCACCAGCCTGACGTACTACGTTGGTAAAGTCGGTCAGCATCTGAATCAGACCTTCTTCTTTTATGCTCAGTTCGATACCTGCAGGAACGGCTTCTGGTACTTGGATGCCAGCTTCAGCAGCCTTACGCAAGATAGACTGGATACGTGCATAAGTATATTGTATGAAAGGACCTGTATTTCCGTTGAAGTCGATAGATTCTTTCGGATTGAAAGTCATGTTCTTGCGAGCGTCTACTTTCAAAATGAAGTATTTCAAGGCACCCAAACCTACGATACGTGCAATATTGTCGGCTTCTTCTTGAGTCAGTCCATCCAGTTTGCCCAGTTCGTTGCTGGTTTCCTTGGCAGTTTCAATCATGGCAGCCATCAGGTCGTCGGCATCCACTACAGTACCCTCACGGCTTTTCATCTTACCTTCCGGCAGTTCTACCATACCATAAGAGAAGTGAACCAAATCCTTGCCCCATTCAAATCCCAGTTTGTCGAGTAGGATAGAAAGTACCTGGAAGTGATAGTTCTGTTCGTTTCCTACCACATAAATCATCTTGTCGATAGGGAAATCCTGGAAGCGCAATTTGGCAGTACCGATATCCTGTGTCATATATACAGAAGTACCGTCACCACGGAGCAGCAATTTGTGGTCCAGTCCTTCGGCAGTAAGGTCGGCCCATACAGAGCCATCTTCTTTACGGAAGAAGAATCCTTTTTCCAGTCCTTCCATCACTTTTTCTTTACCTTCCAGATAAGTGTCCGATTCGTAGTAAATCTTGTCGAAACCTACTCCCATCATCTTGTAAGTTTCATCGAAACCAGCATACACCCAGTCGTTCATCTTTTTCCAGAGTGCTCTCACTTCAGTGTCATTAGCTTCCCATTTACGAAGCATTTCGCGAGCTTCCAGCATCAGTGGAGATTCTGCTTCTGCCTTTGCTTTAGCATCTTCTTCATTCATGCCTTCTTCCTGGAACTTCGCCATCAACTCTTTCACTTCAGCTTTGTAGTGCTTGTCGAAAGCTACATAATAGTCGCCAATCAAATGGTCGCCTTTCTTTCCCGATGATTCTGGAGTTTCTCCGTTGCCGTACTTCAACCATGCCAGCATAGACTTGCAGATATGGATACCTCTATCGTTTACGATATTAGTCTTAACCACTTTGTTTCCGTTGGCAGCCATCACGTTAGCCAAGGCGTTACCCAGCAGGTTGTTTCTTACATGGCCTAAGTGAAGCGGTTTGTTGGTGTTAGGAGAAGAATATTCAATCATTACCAAAGGAGCATTTTCGTCTGCTTTCTGGATGCCCCACTGCGCATCAGCATGAATATGGTTCAGCAATTCAATCCATACGTTTGAAGCGATAGTAAGATTCAAGAATCCCTTGATTACATTATATTCAGCGATGGCTGGATCGTTTTGTTTCAGATATTCGCCTATTTCCTGTGCGGTCTGCTCCGGACCTTTCTTAGACAATTTCAGGAAAGGGAAGACTACCAGGGTGAGGTGTCCTTCAAACTCCTTCTTGGTTTTCTGCAATTGTACCATCTTTGCAGGTACTTCTGCACCGTACAATTCTTTTATTCCGTTAATCACGGATTCGGTCAGTTTATCTTCTATTTTCATACGTATGTAATATTTATTCATTTTATGCGTTAAGATGCACAAAGATAGTGTTTTTTGGTTTTATCATCAAAAGAAATACACTATTCAGTGTCATCGGTATATCAAGGTAGAGAGGTAGTCTTCGGCAAACATTTCGTTTGCAATGTTGAGTAAGTCGGAAGCAGTGAGTGCTTCAATGCGTCGGAATACTTCTGTTTGCTGTTCATAATGATTGTAGTGGAGAAAACATTTGGCCATATCGAGCGTGTTGTTTTCAAAATTATCGGAGGCTACTCCAATCTGTCCGATAATTTGTTTTTTTGCTGCCTGCAACTGTAAGGAGGTCAGTCCGTTGTCTCTAAGTCTTTTCAACTCTTTCTGTACCAATTCAATGCAATAGTCGGCATCTTCATGGTCGCATCCAAAATAGATGCAGAAAGTGCCTGTATCTGTATATGCAGTCAGATTTGACTCTACATTATATACCAATCCCCTTCTTTCACGCAAAGAAACATTAAGTCGGCTGTTCATGCCAGGTCCTCCCAAAATATTATTCAGAAGATATAGTCCGGTGCGTTGCGGTTGGTAGGCATTATATCCTCTTCCTCCAATCATTACATGAGTTTGATGGGTGTCCTTTTTGATAATCTTGCTGGCAACTTGATATGGTAGAGGCTGTATTCGTTCTTTAGAAGTGAAGCATCCTCCTTTGATGTCGGCAGTGGCTTTTTCTACCATCTTTACCACTCGTTTGAAATCAACATCAGCAGATATGAAGAAGACCATATTTTCCGGATGATAATACTTATGAGTAAACTGCAAAGCATCATTGGTATGGAAGTGCCGCAGCAATTCCGGATTTCCCAGGATATTTCTTCCGAGCGGATGGTTAGGGAAGATTAACTCTTCGAAATCATCAAAAATCAATTCTGCCGGACTGTCCTCATAACTTTGTATTTCATCAATGATGACTTCCACCTCCTTTTCGATTTCCTGTTGCGGGAAAGTGCTGAAGAATACAATGTCGGTGAGCAGCTCTACAGCTCGTGCAAGGTGCTCTTTCAGGAAAGCACTGTAGATAACGGTCTCTTCTTTATTGGTATATGCATTCAGGTCGCCTCCCACATTTTCCATGCGGTTAAGGATGTGCCATGCTTTTCTCTTGCGGGTTCCTTTGAAAATAAGATGTTCGATAAAATGCGCCATACCATGCTCCAGAGGCAGTTCGTCGCGGGTGCCGGTATCAATGGCAAAACCACAATAAGCTACAGAGGTAGGGGTTGAAGTGTGGATAATGCGCAAGCCATTGGGCAAAGTGAAAGTATTATATGCCATTTCTTTTATGCTAAGATTCTGTTTTGATTACAAAAATACATATTACTTATTGTCTTTCACTGAAAAAATACAGATATTTGCATTATATTCAGTCGGGAGGTTCGTCAGAATCAGTCGGCTATAAAACCAAGTATATGAAAAAAATAGCAATCTTTTGTTCGGCTTCCAACCACATTGCCCAGTTGTATGTAGATGCTGCTGTAGAGTTAGGTACATGGATGGGCCAGCAAGGCAAGTGGTTGATTTATGGCGGTTCGAATACCGGACTGATGGATTCGGTAGCCCGTGCGGCGAAAGAGCATGGAGCTATGATTATGGGAGTGATTCCTACCAAGTTGGAAGAGCGAGCTATGGTCAGCGATTTGCTGGATGTGACATTCCGTTCTGTGAATTTGAGCGACCGGAAGGATATTATGCTTCAAGAAGCAGAAGTGATGGTGGCCTTGCCTGGAGGAGTGGGCACCTTGGATGAGATTTTTCATGTCATGGCTGCAGCTACTATCGGCTATCATCAGAAAAAAGTGATTTTCTATAATGTAGATGGTTTTTGGAATGATGTGTTGCTTTTTCTGGAAAAGTTGGAAAACAATCATTTCGCACACCGGCCACTGTGTAATTATTTTAGTGTGGCTAATACTTTCGAAGAATTAATACAAATGTTAAATTAGTCGTTGATTCGACTTAATAAAATCATTAAATCATGATTTCATCTATCAAAGAATTGTTGCAGAGTGAAGCACAAGCGGTATTGAATATACCTGTAACTGATGCATACGAAAAGGCAGTGGCTCTGATTGTAGAGCAGGTTCATCATAAGAAAGGCAAATTAGTGACCAGTGGCATGGGAAAGGCCGGTCAGATAGCAATGAATATAGCTACCACTTTCTGTTCTACCGGTATTCCTTCTGTTTTCTTGCATCCTAGTGAAGCGCAGCATGGCGATTTGGGAATATTGCAGGAAAACGATTTGTTGCTGCTGATTTCCAATTCTGGAAAGACTCGTGAAATAGTAGAACTCACTGAACTGTCTCGCCGTCTGAATCCGAACTTGAAGAAGATTGTGATTACAGGAAATACAGAAAGCCCGTTGGCTCAGGCTGCAGATATCTGTTTGGCTACCGGACACCCGGCTGAAGTATGTCCGTTAGGAATGACTCCTACTACTTCTACTACAATGATGACTGTTATCGGTGATATTCTGGTAGTGGAAACGATGCGTCAGACAGGTTTCACTATTGAAGAGTATAGCAAGCGTCACCATGGAGGATATTTAGGTGAGCGCTCTAGAGAATTGAGCAAATAATTTGCAATATAGTTTATAACTAACAAAAAATCCGTTTCTGCTGTTGTGAAGGAAGATGCAGAAACGGATTTTTTTATTGGATGGAAGCATTGTGTACTCCCGTAATCTTGGCTACCATCTTGCGGTCTTCTTGCAGTTGGACAATCAAGGCCTCTAAACTCTCAAACTTTTCTTCCCTACGGAGAAAAGAGATGAACTCCAGGCAGATATTCTGTTGGTAAAGGTCGCCTGAATAGTTTAGCAGATGTGCTTCGATACTTAGGTTGGAACCGTTTTCCAGAGTAGGGCGGTGTCCGATATTTACCATAGCTGCATATCGTTTTCCATGAAGAAGAGCATAGGCTGCATAGACTCCTTCTGCGGGAATCAGTTTTTCTTTACATAGAGGTTGCAGGTTGGCGGTTGGGAACCCTAGTTTACGCCCCATTTTAAATCCTCCTACCACTGTTCCATCCATATAATAATTATATCCCAAGAAACGGTTGGCTTGTTCAATGTTTCCGTCTTTCAGTAATCGGCGTATAACAGAAGAACTGATAGAAATGCCTTCTTCGGTAAGACTTTCAGCTTGGATGACTTCTATGCCCAACTCTCTTCCGTATCGGCAATAGTCGATAAAACTTTCGCTACGGTTATGTCCGAACCGGTGGTCATATCCAATTACCAGTCCTTGCACCTGATAGCGTTCATGCAGAAACTGCATAAACTCACGTGCCGAGTAGTGCGACAGTTCTACGGTAAAAGGCAGCATCAGGCAAAAATCTGCTTCCTGTTGGGCCAGCAATCTTTCTTTGTGAGGCATGCACGACAATAGTTGCGGCTGATAATCTTGCTGCATAACTTGTCGCGGATGAACCGGGAAAGTAATGAGCATACTGGCCAGTCCACGCTTCTGGGCTTCCTTGCATACTTGACTGATGAGGAAACGATGCCCCCGATGTACTCCGTCAAAGCATCCTATGGTTACCATGCAAGGTATTAATGCCGATGTGGTGTTGCTGTTCAGAATTTGCATATGCAAGTTTATTGAAATATTAAGTTCAAGTCATCTCCGGGAATATAGTGGGCTACATGTAAGCCTACAGAGGCAGCTGCTTGACAATTCTGTTGTGAGTCGTCGATAAACAAAGTTTCTTCAGCTACCAGTCCGGCCTGTTTGATTGTTTCACGGAAAATCTCAGGATTGGGTTTGGCAAGGTGCATTTCATGCGACAGGAAGATTTGGGTGAAGCATTGTTTTACATCCTTACCTTCATAGTTGAAAGCATAAGAGGCACCATGTTTCCAATGCAGGTCATTGGTGTTGCTCAGCAGATAGATACGATAACTTTGGGATAATTCCATGATTAGTTTCAACTTATATTCCGGAATGTGGAGCAGGATGCTGTTCCATATTCGGTCTATATCGTTGTCGGTGAGCGTTTTTTTCGCCAAAAGTCGGACTCCTTTGCGAAATTCTTCCGTAGTGATCTCTCCACGTTCATATCGGTGGAAGAGGTCGGCTTCGTGTATTCCGCTTAGAAAATCATTCAGGTTGGCGATTCCGGCCTCTTCAAACTGCTGGACGCATCCTTGTATATCCAGATTGATCAGTACCCCTCCCCAGTCGAATATGATATTTTTGATTGATGAATTCATATCTGTTTTGACTTATTTTGAGTTTAAACGCTTGATGGCTCTTATTGTTTCTCCTATCCAAAGAACAACGGAAGTACCCCCAATGATATATCCCCATTCAGTGAGTGACAATGGTTCGGTACGGAATACTTTACCTCCGAAGGTGACAATCATTATCTGTCCGAACAAGATAATCAAGGCTACTCCCAGCATCCCCAAGGCATGGGATGCATCTTTGAAGATAGAGTGGTTCGTTCCAAAGACACTGGCGTTAAACAGGTTCCAGAATTGCAGCATCACGAAAATCGTGAAGAAGATAGTGAGATGATGTACTGTCATGCCTTCCGGAAGACCTTTGAAGTAAGCCAATATTCCCATCAGTACAGCCAGGAAAGAAAACCCTACACCGAAAATATTCAGCTGCATGGCTTTTGAGATGATGAAGTCGCTCTGATGGCGTGGCTTTTCATTCATTACATCCATGCTAGGGGAGATAGATGCCAAGGCCATTGCTGCAAAAGTATCCATAATCAAGTTAACCCACAACATTTGAGTTACGGTAAGTGGAAGCTCTGTCCCAAAGAAAGCGCCAAGAAGTACACTCAGTAAGGCCACCACGTTGATGGTGAGCTGGAACACGATGAAACGTTGTATGTTTTTATAAAGAGAGCGCCCCCACATGACAGCCGTAGCGATGCTATGGAAAGAGTCGTCGAGTAGGGTGATGTCGCTGGCCTCTTTAGCTACCGAAGTGCCTGTACCCATTGACAGACCTACTTGCGCGTGGTTCAGGGCAGGTGCATCGTTGGTCCCGTCTCCTGTAACTGCCACTACGGCCCCTTTGCGTTGCAAAAGTTGCACCAGTCGTTGCTTGTCCATAGGGCGTGCACGGCTCATGACCTTTAGTTCCATGACTCTTTCCAATGCTTCATCGTCAGACAATGCGGCAAACTCCACTCCAGTGATGCGGTTTCTTTCAGAATCTTCCGGTTTCCATAATCCAATCTGCCGTGCAATCTCAGTAGCAGTACCTGGAGTGTCGCCGGTAACAATCTTGATTCCGATACCAGCCGACTGACATTTCTGTACTGCTTCCGGAACATCCTGTCGGATAGGGTCGCTAATGGCAAAGACACCCAGGAAATTCATACCTCCGGCGTTGACCAGTGCAGCGCAGTCTTCTGGTTCTCCTTCTTCTATAATGCGGTAGGCGATACCTAGAGTACGCATCGCTTTGTTTTGATAAGCAAGCAGTTGCTTGTTGTAGTCGGTAATTTGTGCTTCTTCAAGCATACATTTCCCCATTACGATTTCGGGAGCTCCTTTAATGTAGAGCACCTTTTTCCGGAGGACGGAAGAGTGTACCAAAGTGGCCATATATTTTCGTTCGGTAGAGAAAGTCAGCTGATTGATAACATCGGCCGATTCACGTAGGCTCATATAGTTGGCTCCCTTATTTTTTAGCCAAAGCAATAGAGCCACTTCAGTGGGGTTACCCACTCCCGAAGGTTTCTCATTATCACCTTTTTCCTCTAGGAAAGCGGTAGAGTTGGTTGCAATACTTTCTTCTATCAGATTTTGTTTGCTTTCATCAATGCGTGCATCATCTACCTGCATCAGGTTTTGTGTCAGGGTGCCAGTCTTATCTGTACAGATAACGGTGATTGCCCCCATTGTTTCGCAAGCGTGCATCTTGCGCACCAGATTGTTGGTCTTGAGCATACGGCGCATATTAAGGGCCAAGCTCAAGGTAACACTCATAGGAAGCCCCTCAGGTACAGCAACGACAATCAGAGTGACTGCCATCATGAAATATTTCAGGATGATTCGTGCTATTTCAAGCCATTGATGCCAGTTGTTGATTTCATTGGCTGAAATGAAATGATAAAGGTCTTTGCTGGTGAAAATCAGGAAAGTAAGTGTTGCAATGGTGAAACCCACTTTTCCAATCAGATTGGCCAGTTTGGTTAACTGGATATTCAAGGGAGTTTCTTCCGTATTTTGTTCGGTGGCTTGACGGGCCACTTTCCCGATTTCAGTGGCGTCACCCACTCGTTTTACGAGCATGATGCCATGTCCGTCGGTAACGGTAGTACCTCTCATGACTGAATTTGACGGATAAGTTGCCTCTTCATCAAAATGCGATTCGTCTGTAGTCTTGTTTACCATCAGCTCTCCGGTAAGGCTCGATTCATTGACTTGTAGCGATACGGCTTCCAACAAGATGCCATCGGCAGGGATTTCCTCTCCGGTATTCAAGATTACGATATCATCCACCACAACTTCTTTTCGGGGTATTTCTTGTACCTTTCCGTTTCTGATGACTGTAACTGGAGTTTCTTCATTGACGGCATTGAGTAATTCAAACTTCTTGTTGGCGTCATATTCAAAATAAAATCCAATTCCGGTAGCTAGAAAGATGGCAAAGAAAATGCCGATAGTCTCCGCATATTCGTTTTCAATGATGGAGATGATTAGCGAAAAACAAGCAGCAACCAATAGGATACGTATTACTGGATCTTGGAATTTCTCCAGATATAGTTTCCACATAGATGCCTTTTCGGGAGGGGTGAGCAGGTTACTTCCATGAGTATTTCGACTGTTGAGTACCTCTTGATTCGTCAATCCGTTCAAATGGTTCTTGTGAGCATTTTGTGACATATCTCTTATTATTAAATTATTACGATACGCAAAAATACAATATATATCCTTATGCTTACAATGATTGCTTTTTTTAATAAAAAAATATATTTATTTGTTGCAAAATTCGCTATAAACTATTACTTTTGCATCAGCTTTAAAGAAAATAAGCATCGGACTTGTAGCTCAGTTGGTTAGAGCAACAGACTCATAATCTGGAGGTCCTTGGTTCAAGCCCAAGCTGGTCCACTGATAAATGCCTCATAAACAGTAGTTTATGGGGTTGTTTTTTTATTGTACCGTATCTTTTGATTATTGAAATTCTGATAAAAACAGCCAATTTCTCCTTGTTGTTGACCTATTGTTGACCCCGAAAATTATAGGTTAAAATGCTGACAATTAAAACAGAAGTCCAACAGGACAAGCAAAGAAGTGATGGTACATACAACATAAAGATGCGATTTACGTTAGATAGAAAGGTAAACCTAATTTCCGCAAATCATCTTGACTCTCGTGTTGTAAATGGATCTTTTGTAAAAAAAACTCGAATCTCAACGATTCATATATAACATGAGAGTCTGTTTGAACTTTTTTAAGCATATCTTCCCCTTACCCCACAAAGCGACTTGAGGTAATACGCTATACAACCCATAAAAGAAAGGAATCAGTCACTTGCAT
>JARIAN010000014.1 GCA_029257865.1 Phocaeicola sp. | reverse complement strand
AACTTCAAGGCTGAAATATACGGTAATGCATTCTGGATGAATCAGTTTGACTTGGTACAAGACTTGGTTTTCAGCCAGTCTGTAGACTACACACTGGGCGCACGTGCCACTTATTCCTTAAAAGACTGGTTCTCGGTGACAGCCAGCATGCACACCGACTTCTATGACCGTTACAAGCGTCATGAACGCCGTGACGAGGATAGAAAAGTTTATAAAAGTAAAATTCTTCAGCCACGACTAAAGATAACCAGTGATTATTTTAAAGGTCATCATCTGTCTTTGGGCATGGAGCACTTTACCGATGATTTGACATCCGACCGTTTTGCAGGTAAGGGAAGCCACAAGATGCTGAGCCGTTCTTTGAAAGAAACCGAATACTTTGCTCAGGATGAATGGACACTGAATAAACAATGGATGGTTACTGCCGGTGTAAGAACCAATTTCTCCAAGCAATTCGGATTCATGTGGATGCCTACCGTTGCCGGAAAATATTCTCCTACCGAAGAATTGAGTCTGAGAGCTACTTATTCAAAAGGTTATCGCTCGCCAAGTATCAAGGAACTGTTCTTTAACTGGGACCACTTGGGTATGTTCATGATTAAAGGTAACGAATATCTTAAACCAGAGAAGAATCACTATGTTTCTTTGGGAGCAGAATATGCCAGTGACCGCTTCTTCATCAATGCCAATGCTTATGCCAACATGTACAGAAACAAGATTGAAGGTATCTGGAGAATATACGACATGCAGTATAATTTCGAATACGAGAATCTGGATTCACAAGATTTGATAGGTGCAGAACTGTTGGGCAGATGGAAGATGTTTGATTTTCTGACATTGAATGCTTCGTATTCATACGTACACGTGAGCGACATTGACGGATTGCGAATCAGTACAACTTCACCTCATGCAGCAACGGCAGGTCTTGACTACAGGTTCAGCAAGAAAAACTACTCGCTACAAGCCAATTTCACCACCTCTATCATGGGTAAGAAACGTTATGATGTACAAGACCGCCTGACAGTAGACGGGGTTAGCCACGATGCTTATTTCCGTTGTGATTTGCCAGCCTATGCCCTCTGCAACCTAAGTGTAACCCAAAGTTTCTGGAACAAGATGAAGGTGACATTAGGTGTAGACAACCTATTCAACTACAAACCTAAAACATTGGGGTCAGGATTGACTGCCTTTAATGTTCCAGCTACAGCAGGTACACGTGGTTTTGTACAAGTAGAATTCAAATTGGACCAATTTTTCAAACTGATAAAAAAGAAAAACTGATATGAGAACAATTCAAAAATTAGTAAGTGGATTTGC
>JARIAN010000095.1 GCA_029257865.1 Phocaeicola sp. | reverse complement strand
TTAAAATACTCAATAGCATTACTCCCCATATGGCCAACTGAGCGATTCCTACTAGTCCGATACCGATAATCTTACCAATCATTAGCTGGAAAGGTTTGACAGAAGAAACCATCAACTCTACAATCCGGTTTGTTTTTTCCTCCATCACACTTTGCATCACCATACCCCCATACGACGTTTCTGTAACGAAATCAAAGAAACAGAAGGGAAAGAAGACGAAGATAGAGAAGGTTGAAATCAACTACAAGGCTTTGGATATGATAAGTGATGAAGTGCTGAACGAGTTCCGGGACGAGGATTTGGAATTGAATGTGGAAGGTTTGAACGTGGAGGACGGTGTTTATACCTGGTATATGTCCGTGAAAGACCGTGTTGCGTACTGGTTCAATATGGAAACTGGGGAAGCCTTGTGCCGTTATGAGGTAACGAGCAAGGACGAACTTCTTTAGGATATCTACCTTGAAAAACTCCTGAATAGTTAAATCTCTGATTTTAATAACAACGAGTCTATATTTTATTTATCTTTATGGGAGTAATTTTAAATTGTTGGCTTATGAAAAAGGTTCTGTTTTTGTCGTTTGTACTTGGAGCGTTATTTGTTTCTTGTTCTGATGAACTTGAAGTTGTAAACGGTGATATAGCTTTAGAGTCTAGAACTACTTCCAGTGTTTTTTCTGATGTTTCTTTTCCGATGGAAGTGAATTTGGTTTATAGTAGATTGTTGGATTCTTTTAAAGAGAATGTTTCTCGTTCTTTAGATGATAGAAAATTATTATATCCGGATTATTACGGAGGTTCTTATATTGATGATGGAAAATTAGTTGTTAATGTGTGTGATGATGATGGATTAATTACTGATAGATTGAGGAATATGGCTCAAAGTGATGATATTATTATTCATTTTTGTGAATATTCTTATAATCACTTGTTAGATGTAATGTCTAAAATTAGAAAATTTTGTGCGGATAATATAACTAATCCTTTGGCTTTGAATATAGATAGTTATTCTTTGGAGGATAAGGGAAATATTGTGTTGGTGAATTTATTGAGTTGTACTGATGCAGATATAAAAAGTTTTAAAGAAAGTGTATGTGATGATTCTTCAATATCTTTTATGGAAGCAGATGCACCTTCAGTTCTTTTAAGTTCTGTAAATCCTGGTGAGGGATTATATTATGAGAAGAATGGTGATGGTGAGTTACATCGGAGTTCTGTTGGATATAGATGTAAAATTAATAATGTTGTTGGATTTGTAACTGCTGGACATTCTTTAGAATATTCAGGAATAAAAGTTTATAAGGATTTTAATGGAACATCTTCATATTTTGGAGAATCGACTGTTTCTGTACAGGAGGGGCCAGTTGATGCTGCTTTTGTTAAACTTTATTCTGGATTTGATGTGACAGGAATTGTTGGTGAAGGTGAATTATATCCTGTGGCAATGACTCCTGCTGTAGGTACTACTATTAATCTTCGTAGTTTTAATGGTCATGCATATGGACCTATTACTTGTATTAATAAAGAGGTAAATTATAAAGAAAATGGGGTTGTTGTTCAAACGTTTACAGGGCTGATTGAGGCTAATTTTGACAGGAAAGTGATAAAAGGTGAGAGTGGAGGTATTGTATATGCAATAGATTCTAGTACGAAGAGGAGATTTATTGTTGGTATTTTGAATGGAGGAAGTAATATTGAAACTAAATCTTATATATCTAAAGCTTTGGAAATAAATAAGAAATTAGGTACAACTTTATATTGATTAAGTATGTTTTTTTTGCTTCTGACTCTAAATTTCCTCATAGAAGATAGTATTAGGTTAGTAAATGAGTTTGATAATGATTATTCTTTTTTTTGGAATAGTTTTTCGAAGTCTCATTTGTTTATAGAAAACAGTAGTGATCGTACTATTATGTACGATCCTGCTGTATATTGTATAGAAAAATATAATCCAATGCATAAGGATTGGGATACGGTATATACTGTATCTGATTCTATGTTGGATGCTATTATTGTTTATCCCAAAAAGAAAAGTATGGTTTCTATATGTGTCCCTCAAGGCAATGGATGTTATCGTATAGGTTGGAATATTTGTGTTTTAGATGATAGTTTAAGATGTTGTGAGGAATTTTGTATTTATCATTATTGTTATAGTTGGGGTATTTGGAAATTTTTGTAGGTATAGTCTTTTGCTCATTTTCCCGTGCTTTCTCACATGAGTCTATTCGTCATGACATAACGTTCCGGAAGAAGTTCAATGACCTCTTCTGCTTCTGTCTGTAAATTCATGTCATACCGACAGTATATTCCTGATCTTGTCAATCATCATACGGCATTTGCCGTATGTATTCCAAAGGAAATCCACAGCTTTTACGTCTTTCTGTTCTGTGCCTTTATCTTTGAGAGTGAGTAATGTTGCTTTTGAGTGCCAAAATTTCCTTCAAGCTTGGTGCCCTTTTCTTTGGAGAGTTCATTTCTGAGAACCTTTCTCAAGGATTCATTCTAGACCGCACTTCCCTTGCGTACAAAGGAAGTAGATATACCATATTTCGTACAGAACCTTCTATTTGCTATGGAATCTCCAGTCGCACATCTAACCCTGACATTCATGAACTTCTGTTGCATGCGGATGCTGTCCTTCAAGCCCATACCTTCGTTGAAAGCCTTATATGAGAGGTGTTCAATGAATAATATGCCGTCTATCTGTATGTTGTTGACCTTCGCACCGAACTCGACAGACTTTGTTTCCTTGCCTCTTACAATGAGACGTACATAATGACGGCCAATGCTGACGATGTGGTCACTGACCTTCCTGCTCTCAAACAAATCCCTTTCCTGTGAAAGAACCCTTCTGATGATGGAAAAACGCTTCCGGTAGTCCTGTGTATAACGGAGTGAGATTCCATGTTCTCTATGGATTTCATCCCTCTGTATGAGAAGTCTTTCAAAGAGTCTGATCATACGTTGCTTGAGCATCCTTGTCCTTGAAACTTTCCTCTTTCTTTTCTTGCAGTAGAGCAGATAGGACTCCGCCGCATCCCTATATTTGTTGCGCGGACGCCTTATACCCAATTCCCTGCAATGAATGCAGATATGCCTGTGGAGTCATTCCAAACTTTCCCAGAGCAGTTTCATATCCGTAGGAAAACGCATATGGCTCTCATAGCATATGGCATCACAAAAAGGGTAGCAAATTATCCCAATTGCAACTCCATGTTATAAGTTTAATAAATTCAGTATTAGAATAGATATTGGAAGTATGATTTATAATATGATTTAAAACTCCATTTCCCAATAAATATGTAGTAAGACCATAAAAAATATTGTTGCTTACATTTTACTTATAATCGAAAATTTTATTTAGATAAGGCATTCAAAATGCACTTGACACCCTTATTTTAATATACTAAATTTTACATTCTAACCTTTTTGGGCAATATTACAAGTTTTAAAAATATAATACGCTGAAATTCAGTATTATATCTATTAATATTCCAAGAAAAAACCAACCCATTACAAATCGGGAATATCTTATATCTTATTAATTTTGCACCAAGTCAAAATCATAAAATTGCACAAAATGAATCAAGCAAAAAAAATGAAATTTTCCAATGTAATTACATTAGGATTTTTAGCATTAGGGTTGTTCTCTTATAACAATGAAAACGAAATTATGGACAACACAACTGACAGTCAACTGTCAGAAGTTGAGGTTTCCAATCTGAGTGAATGGAATAATGAAACAAGAAGCTCAAACGGTATACAAGACGAAAAGGTCCTTCGTTTTAGAGATTTAGATACTTATCGTAAAGTATTAAGTAAACTGAGTAGTATGACTGATGAAGAGAAAACTTCCTATTTCCAGAAAATAGGATTCGATGGAGCTTTTACTTTATTACAATCAGCAAATAATGAAGCTGATTTAATATTAGATAGCGATGATCTAAATTACATTGAAGCCAAAGCAAATGAATACAAAAAGAAATATTCATCAATACTATCTTTCATCCATATGATTTAACGCCTTATTTAAATTTCACGGACAAAGAACTCTCAATAACAGGCAGTACTAATGGATATGTAGTGATTGGCAATTCCTTAAAGGAAGCTGAAAATGCACATCCAACATACGATGAATATACAGTTATTATGACTGACGATATTCAGGGAAGCAGAGCAGGAGTTCCAGGTCCTATTCAACCAGGATGGAGAGAATTTAAAAATGCCTCACTTACTATTTAATAGTCCGTTAAAAATTCAACATATTGGCTAAGCGGCTTCTGCCACTATGCCAAATAGTTCTTTGATAAGTTTAGCATTAAATGTTCTGTTCGGCTTCATACCGGACTTGCTTAAAATTCTTTTG
>JARIAN010000086.1 GCA_029257865.1 Phocaeicola sp. | reverse complement strand
TGTCTTTCCAAATATCCGACTCGTCAGCACGCTCGTCGGGTACGATATCCAAATAGTCACATCCTGTATAAACAGCTCCACTGAGCAACAGGTACAGATATATAAAATATTTTTTCATAATGATGTTTAAGGTTTATTTAAAGTTCAACTGCACTCCAAAGTTAACAACTCTCTGAGTAGGGTAAGAAAGACCACTACCGCCACCCATTTCAGGGTCCCAGTATTTAAATGGAGAGAATGTCAACAAGTTAGATCCGCTGCAATATACACGGAGGAATTTCCAAGAATAACCGATTTCGGCATTTTTCAATTTCAAGAAAGCACCGTTACGCAACCAATAGTCAGAAGCGGTAGTGTTATTCTCATGGTCAATCTTGGTAAGACGAGGATAAGCAGCATGAATATTTTGATTGTCTTGGCTCCAGTAGTCATCAGCGATAAATTTCAATACACTACGATTCACATCCTTACCAAACGGATGGAATCCGCTCATCATAAGAGAGGTATTGGCTACACCCTGGAAGAAGAATGAGAAATCCCAGTTCTTGTACTTAAAGCTAGGTCCGAAACCATAAATGATTTCAGGAACAGTAGGATGACCCATGAATACACGGTCGTTAGAGTTAATCAGTCCGTCGGCTTCTCCATACTTATTCGGCAAATCCTTATACTTGATATCTCCGGGAGCAATATTACCTGAAATCATCTGAGTAGGAGAATTCTTTATCTCTTCTTCACTAGCAAACAGATGACCATCATACAAGTATCCCATATTCATATTCAAAGATTGCCCTATTGAAGAAAGGTGCGGATAGTTAGGGTTGAACCCTACTGCATCCTTAACAATTTCATTTCGTGCAAAAGAGAAAGTACCTTTAAACTGCACAGAGAAATCCTTGGTAAACTGCTTACCATAATCGGCCGATAGTTCCACACCCCAGTTCTTGACTTCACCATAATTTCCAAATACCTGTGCATTGGAAACCCCTATATAGTTAGGTATTGCAAGATTCTGACGGAAGATATCCTTACGATCTTCATAGAAGTACTCAAAGCTGAGGTTCAAGCTATTGAACAAACCCAAGTCGAAACCAACATTGGTTTTATAACCAACTTCCCAAGTGATCTTCTTATTCTCGAAACGTCCAAACAACGGACCATTCAGAGATAAATTTGCGTCTCCATCACCGGTAGTAAATCCGTTATCTCCATGCTGAAGGTGTACAATAGGCAGATACATGAAACGAGTTCCACTATCGGCATTACCAACCAAACCGTAAGAAGCACGAAGTTTCAGATTGTGAACCACATTCTTCAACTTAGCAAACCAAGCCTCTTCACTCACATTCCATCCCAAAGCTACAGAAGGGAACAAACCATAACGATGCCCCTTAGCAAAGTTCTCAGAGCCATTATAACCAACATTAATTTCTGCCATGTATTTATGTGCATAATCATAGCTTACACGTCCTGCCAGCCCCACTCTCCTTTTTGGAAGAGTAGCAACTAAATCGGTAGTAGCATTATCACTATCGTACTGATCCTGATTATAAAGTACCATGGCCGACACATTGTGTACATCGTTAAAGGTACGGTCATAATTCAAACTAGCCTGAAAATAAAAACTTCGGTCGCCTGTATTGGTTCTGTTTGCACCCAAAGTATGTGAATTTTCGGTACCATCTACAACTTCAAGCAAATGCTTTCCTGTTTTCGGATCTGTTTCCTTAAGATTATATCGATTATACCCTCTATCCCTAGTCGTGTTACTTTCAGCCCAGTTCTTGAAAGAAACAAGCGCATTAAAACTCAATCCTTTTGTAATAAAGTCAAGTTTCTGATCGTACTTAAAGTTAGCACGTACAGTACTAGAAAAGCCATCGCTATATCCCTTAGTCAATTCCGCTAATGGATTGACAGCTGCTCCATTATTACCTCCGGTATAAGCGCCCCACTTGTAATATTCAGATGTTGCATCCCAACTACCAACAGGTGAATCTATTGGATATAATATTGGGAAGTCTACAGGATTATTGTTCATTACAGCCCCAAATAAAGTTCCCACACCTACACTAGGACCATGAGTGTCTCTCAGTTCAACCCCCAAGTTCATTGAAACTGTAGCTGTAGAAGTGAGGTGAGCATTGATATTACTCTGAAAAGTGTAGCGCTTTACATCTATATTATTATCATAAGAATAAAGTTCCTTGCTACGCCCTTTCAGCATACCCGTTTCATGGTTGAAATTGGCATTGATGAAATAGTCTACACGCTTACTACCACCACGAACATTCAAATTTACCCTCTCATTCATTGTAGCATCCTTGAAGAGCTCATCATACCAGTCTACATTCGGGTAGCGATATGGGTCCAACCCTTTTGCTACACCATCCATAAATTCCTGAGAATATAATTTTGAACCTGTTCCGAAATTGGTTACAGCCTCATTATACATTCCCATATAAGTAGTTGCATCTACAAATTTTGGAAGTTTGGTAGGCATGGAAACATAGCCTTCAACTCGTGCCGTAATGGCTGCACGTTCCAAGTTTTCACCACCCTTGGTCTTTACAATCATTACACCATTCGCACCGCGAGTTCCATACATGGCAGTAGCAGTAGCATCCTTCAAAATAGAGAAACTTTCGATAACTTCAGAATCGAGAGCATTCAAATCTCCTGCACTAGCTTCTACACCATCAATAATAATAAGAGGGTTTGTGGCTGTAAAAGTAGAAATACCTCGAATAAAGAAACTGGAGCCGTCATTTCCGGGCTCACCTCCACGTTGGAAAGCTGTAACACCGGATACTCTACCTGCAAATGAATTGGAAAGATTAGCAGAAGGAACCTGAAGTTCTCGACCTTTTACCTGAGAGATAGAACCAACCACCGATTCTTTTTTCTGACCGACACCGAAAGCGGTAACCACCACTTCTTCCAATGCTTGAGAATCTTCTGATAATTCTACACTAAGAAGACGAACCTTGGCAAGTTTTACTTCCTTGTCTTTATATCCCATGTAGGAAATCAAGAGAACATCACCCGCCTTTGCATTGATTTTAAACTTACCGTCCATATCGGTAATAACACCGGTAGAGGTACCTTTCAATAAGATGTTTGCCCCGATAATCGGTTCTTGAGTATTGGCATCCATTACGATACCTTCATACGCAACATCTGATTTACTACTCTGTATAAAAGAAGCGGAACCTCCTTTTATCTCTGAAGCAGGCAAACTATATTTACTCTGCCCCTGACCTGAAGCGGCACTTACGCATATAGGTGTGCATAGTGCCAAACTTGATGCAATGAATAAATGTTTAGTCCTTTTCATTGTAACAATCTAATTTAGCTTTTAAGGTTTAGTTAATTAATCTAGTTTTTGGTAAACTTTTATCTAAATATGTCTATTTCTTGTTTTTGTTGTTGCAATATTAATAATTTTATTTTTATATACTGTTTTTTACAACTATTATTTTACGACAAATTAACTATAAAATATAGCTAATTATTCTGTGTGTGCACACGAAAACGGGAAAATACTCTCAAATGAAAAAACATTTCCCCGTCCAACCATCCAAACTGATATGTTGAAGATTGCATATTTAAGCTAAAACCAACTGTTCCGATTGAAATACAAAATGACAAAATGATATTTTGAAGACCTCAGATTCTCTTTTTCTCGCACCTAAATAAACCGCACTCTAAATTTTAAAATCTCATGAAAGGGATATAGCACTATCTATCTGATTAAATGATAATTAAGCTCATTTTTCAATATCTTTTCAACCTTTCATCTAGCCAATAAAAAACCTCTATTTGGCTATTCTCTGTCTTATTTTATCCCCTTCCTCTCAGATCGTCGAAATATTTTCAGCAAAATATATACACATTCTGCCAAAAATATATACATATTTCAACAAAAATGCTTCGACGATCCGCCCGAAATTTCTATAAAACAAGGAATTTTTCACTAAAAAAACACCTTTTTTTGCTCCTTCAAGCCTCTTTAAGAGTTTATTTGGATAAAATTTCGCCCGATAAGAATCGGCATAACAGACAAAATTACGACACTTTGATGCATATTTACATAAACTGATAGCTATTTGACATCCTCGCCAAACGTAACAGAAACCAATTCCATGTATTCTTTATAAGAAATATACCGTCCTCCCATCGACTTCAAATGAGGAGTTTCAAACTGACAGTCAATCATCACCCCTCCTCTTTCCTCAAAGAAGCGTGCCAAATGAATCAAAGCCAATTTGGATGCACTGGGGACCAACGAAAACATACTTTCCCCGAAGAAACATCTACCCAACGCCACTCCATACAACCCGCCCACCAGACGCTCTTCGCCCGAAACAGTCTCTTTCTCCCACACTTCCACGCTGGCGGCAAAACGCTGATGATGTAATTCAATATATGCTTTAATCATTTCAGGACCTAACCACGCCCCTTCTTCTTCCTCACGTAATTTCCCACAAGCACGTATCACGTCTTCAAAGGCTTCATTAAATGAAACCCGATACTTCTCCTTATTAATAAGGGAGCGCATGGAATGTGACACATGGATTTCGGAAGGGAATATCACGAAACGCTGCATCGGACACCACCACTCTATTACTCCTCTCTTAAATGCAAACCACGGAAATATACCGTATGAATATGCCAGAAGAAGACGGTCTACCGACAAATCGCCACCAATGGCCAGCAACCCGTCGGGCTCCCCTAAAGAAGGGTCGGGAAACGCCAATTTCTTTGTTAACTGAAATACCATAATAGTTTCTTAAAATCTAATATCAATCTACAAATATCAAGAAATTTTGCCAGATAGCCTACCCCGAAAGAAAGAAAATAAGGTGGTACCGATTAATTATCTTATCTTTGCAGCTTTCAAAAAAAAAGAGAATTTATGAACAAAGAAAAGAAGATTATCTATATATGTGTAACAGCCCTCCTAGTGGTATGCGGTTTATTAGCCGGCGGAGCAAGCCTCTTCCTTAACCATCCTCTTAAAAATTCACCCAAGGAGTTTTTATATATCGACAATGATGACACGGCCGACTCTGTGTTCGTGAAAATGGAAAAGCAGCTCCATGCACAGTCTCTTAACGGACTCCGCCTGCTGGCAAAGTGGAGAAGCTACAGCCAGTCTGTAAAGACAGGAGCCTACCGGTTTTCACCGGAAGAAAACACCTGGCAGATATTTACCCGACTGAGAAACGGCAACCAGACTCCAGTAAGGCTCACCATAAACGGAGTGCGCACAATGGACCGGCTGGCACGACAGGTGTCCCGACAAATCATGGCAGACAGCTGCAGCATCGCCCAAATACTGGCAGACAGCACCTACCTTACTTCCATGGGGTATAACGCGACCACCCTACCGGCTCTTTTCATCCCCAACACGTATGAAGTGTACTGGAACATGTCGCCACAAGATTTCATGAAGAGAATGAAACGGGAACATGAACGGTTCTGGACAAGCCAACGCAAAGAACAGGCCCGAAAAATTGGTCTTTCTGAAATAGAAGTCGCTACATTGGCTTCTATCGTAGATGAGGAAACCGCCTACAAAAAAGAAATGCCTATGGTAGCAGGACTTTATATCAACCGACTTAGACGGGGAATTCCTCTGCAAGCAGACCCAACCGTAAAATTCAGCATGAAGAACTTCGGACTAAGGCGTATCTTATTCAAACACCTGCAAACGGATAGCCCTTATAATACTTATAAGTATGCCGGACTTCCTCCGGGCCCTATCAGAATCCCTACCATCGTAGCACTGGAAAGTGTACTCTACTATACGGCACACGACTATATATATATGTGTGCAAAGGAGGATTTTTCGGGAAGTCACAATTTTGCCCGCACTTTATCCGAGCACAACAATAATGCCAAAAGATATCAGCGCGCATTAAACCACAGAAAAATCTATTAACCTCCTAATGGGCGAAATGCTTCTCTTTTATGAAACATTTCGCCCATTATCATCTTATTAAAGAGAAAAAACGCACTATTTTCACCTTTTTATGAAAAAAAGTTATCGAAACGCTTGCAGATTTAAAAAAAAGCCGTACCTTTGCAGCCGTAATTGAGAAGCACTCAAATACAGAGCTGAAATGGCCCGTTCGTCTATCGGTTAGGACGCAAGATTTTCATTCTTGAAAGGGGGGTTCGATTCCCCCACGGGCTACAAAGCATAAAGCTGATATTTATCGGTAAGCCGATAAATAAGCAAAAGGATGGCCCGTTCGTCTATCGGTTAGGACGCAAGATTTTCATTCTTGAAAGGGGGGTTCGATTCCCCCACGGGCTACAAAACATAAAGTTGACATTTATCGGTAAGCCGATAAACAAGCAAAAGGATGGCCCGTTCGTCTATCGGTTAGGACGCAAGATTTTCATTCTTGAAAGGGGGGTTCGATTCCCCCACGGGCTACAAAGACCTAGACATCTTGTTTAGGTCTTTTTTTGCTACCTATCTCCCCGAAAACTTTCATTCATCTAAAAAAACTTTAAAAAATAATGAATCTAAAGAACGAGCCCAATCACACTTCACAATATATTAAAGGATAACACCCCATCCCAGCATTTACACGACAAAAACCAACTACTCATATCTTTTTGACATCAAACAGAAGTTATTGCTGACTAAGCAAACAAACAGGACAGTTCATTTCCAAAACGAAAACAATATCTGGTAAAGAAAAAGATAACTTATTGTTTTAATAGAAGTTAAGGCAATAGTATAGAAATATTTCGATTTTATAATTATTACAAATTAACAATATAGTAAAGATTAGGTATTGTGTAATTTCCAATAAATACTTACCTTTGCAAAAGTTTAAAGCGAAACTATAAAATCATATCAAATCATTTTATTTATGGCAATTAATTTCAAAGAAGGTCGTTGGAACCATGAAATCAACGTTACCGATTTCGTAAAGACAAACATCACCCCTTACGAAGGCGACGCCTCCTTCCTGGCAGGACCAACAGAACGCACAAAAGCTGTATGGAACAAATGTTTGGAAGCATTGGCTGAAGAACGCGCTAATAACGGAGTACGCTCACTGGACCCTTCTACCGTATCTACTATCACTTCTTTTGCTGCCGGATATATCGACAAGGAAAATGAAGTTATCGTAGGTCTGCAGACAGACGAAGTTCTTCGTCGTGCAATCAAACCATTTGGTGGTATCAAAGTAGTAGAAAAGGCATGCCGTGAAAATGGTGTAGAAGTTGACCCTAAAGTAAAAGAAATCTTCACTCACTACCGCAAGACTCACAATGACGGTGTGTTTGATGCATATACAGAAGAAATTCGCTCATTCCGTTCTTTGGGTTTCTTGACAGGTCTTCCTGACAACTATGCTCGTGGACGTGTAATCGGTGACTATCGTCGTTTGGCTCTTTACGGTATCGACCGTTTGATTGAAGCTAAGCAGGATGATTTGCGTCACCTCCTCGGTCCTATGACAGAGGCTCGTATCCGTCAGCGCGAAGAAGTAGCAGAACAGATCAAAGCTCTTAAGGAAATCAAAGTAATGGGTGAAATGTACGGTTTGGACCTCAGCCGTCCAGCTACAAATGCCCAGGAAGCTGTTCAGTGGGTTTACATGGCTTATTTGGCTGCTGTAAAAGAACAGGACGGTGCTGCAATGTCTTTGGGTAATGTTTCTTCATTCCTTGACATTTATATCGACTACGATTTGGCTCAGGGCAATATCGACGAAATCCACGCTCAGGAATTGATCGACCAGTTCGTTATCAAATTGCGTATGGTTCGTCACTTGCGTATGCACGCTTATACAGACATCTTTGCCGGTGACCCAACATGGGTAACTGAAGCATTGGGTGGTCGTTTCAACGACGGTCGTACTAAAGTTACCAAGACTTCATTCCGTTTCTTGCAGACTCTGTATAACCTCGGTCCTTCTCCAGAACCAAACTTGACTGTACTGTGGAGCCCTGAATTGCCAGAAGGATTCAAGAAATTCTGCGCACAGGTATCTATCGATACATCTTCTATCCAATATGAAAACGACGACTTGATGCGTGAAGTACGCCAGACAGACGACTATGGTATCGCTTGCTGCGTATCTTTCCAGGAAATCGGTAAGCACATCCAGTTCTTCGGCGCTCGTTGTAACTTGGCTAAGGCTCTCTTGCTGGCTATCAACGGTGGTCGTTGCGAAAACACTGGTACTTTGATGGTAAAAGATATCCCTGCATTGAGCAGCGATGAACTGAACTTCGAAGAAGTACTTCAGAACTATAAGAAGGTATTAAAAGAAATTGCACGCGTTTACAACGAAGCAATGAACATCATCCACTATATGCACGACAAGTACTACTACGAAAAAGCTCAGATGGCATTTGTTGATACTGAACACTCTATCAACTTGGCATACGGTGTAGCTGGTATGTCTATCGCAGTTGACTCTTTGTCTGCTATCAAATATGCTAAGGTTAAAGCAAGACGTAACGAACTTGGCCTGACTGAAGGTTTCGATATCGACGGTGAATTCCCATGCTTCGGTAATGACGATGACCGCGTAGACCACTTGGCTGTAGACTTGATTTACTACTTCGATGAAGAATTGAAGAAGTTGCCTATCTACAAGAACGCTAAACCAACCCTTTCAATCTTGACTATTACCTCAAACGTAATGTACGGTAAGAAGACAGGTGCTACTCCTGACGGTCGTGAAAAAGGTGTTGCTTTCGCTCCAGGTGCAAACCCAATGCACGGACGTGACAAGAATGGTGCTATAGCTTCTTTGAGTTCTGTATCTAAATTGCGTTACCGCGACTCACAGGACGGTATCAGTAACACATTCTCTATCGTTCCTAAGTCATTAGGTGTAGACGCTGAAAACCGCGTTGAAAACTTGGTAACTATGATGGATGGTTACTTCATCAAGGGTGCTCACCACTTGAACGTAAACGTACTGAACCGTGAAATGCTGGAAGATGCAATGGAACATCCTGAAAAATATCCACAGCTGACTATCCGTGTTTCTGGATATGCTGTAAACTTCATCAAACTGAGCCGCGAACATCAGTTGGAAGTTATTTCAAGAAGTTTCCACGAACGTATGTAATACGATACGCTGAAATTAGCATAATATAAGCAAGTGTTTGTCATTCGGAAAGTCGAAATATCAGCCTCATCAATCTAAAGGCTCCTTATTTATACGACTTGCCGGATGACAAATCTTTTTTAATAACCTCTGTCATGCCACAGGCAAGACACAATATTTTTCCAAACTATGATTAGAGTACATTCATATGAATCTTTAGGTACTTACGACGGCCCTGGAATACGTCTGGTAGTCTTTCTGCAAGGATGTAACTTCCGCTGCCTATATTGCGCCAATCCCGACACGATAGACGGCAAGGGAGAAAGCAAAGAAACTGCCCCAGAAGAGATTTTGCGTATGGCTGTCAGCCAGAAGCCTTTCTTCGGAAAAAAAGGAGGTGTCACATTCAGCGGAGGAGAACCTACCTTCCAGGCAAAAGCACTGATTCCATTGCTAAAAATGCTAAAAGAAGCAGGAATACATATTTGCATCGACAGCAACGGAGGTATATGGAACAAGGATGTAGAAGAGATGCTGTCGCTGGCAGACTTGGTGCTACTTGACGTGAAAGAGTTCAACAACGAACGCCACAAGGCTCTTACAGCCAGAAGCAACGAACAGACTCTCAAGACGGCAGCATGGCTGGAAGAGCACCACAAACCTTTTTGGCTTCGCTATGTACTGGTAAAGGACTACAGTTTCTTTGAAGAAGATATCAAGGCTATGGGTGAACATTTCAAAGACTACAAGCAGATTGAAAGAGTGGAAATCCTTCCCTATCATACGCTAGGTGTACACAAATACGAATCCATGAACATGGAATATAAACTTAAAGACGTACAACCCAACACACCAGAACAATTGGAAAAGGCCAAACTGCTATTTGAAAAATATTTTAAGAATGTCTTTGTAAACTGATTGACATACAATATGCTTGAGAATTTATATCGAAAAAGAAGAAAAAATACAATCACAGATGCAGTATTTCCTTCCTTGACACATTTTAATATCAAAAAAAGGAAAAACACTCACTTCAATTAACTATAAATTCTCAAATTCGAGTAATTAACTTTACAAGAGAGAAAGAGAAAAAAAAACTTGCCCTATGTGAATAGCGCAAGTTTTTTTGTTTTACTACAATTTACTATATCTCTTAAAATGCGTGCACCCCGCGAATCACTTCGCAGGGTGCACCCAACTAATAACTAACTTTTTAATTTTGTGGTTTACGTAATTTCATATGACTAACACTGCAAAGATAAGGACTTAACTCCAAGAGCACAATACCTAAAAAGAGGTATTTTAAAAACCCTTCGGCAGCATTCAAATATTCATCTTCACTTCACCCAGTTCGACCAGTTTATTTACTATTGCATAAATAGTAAGACCGGCAGCCGAATGAATCTGCAATTTACGTGTAATGTTACGGCGATGAGTAATAACCGTATGGATGGAAATAAACAACTGCTCCGCTATTTCCTTATTGGTCATGCCACGTACCACACAGCCAATAATTTCCTTTTCACGCTGGCTCAAATTATTCCGGTCCATATCCTCCTCTTCTGTAAAGTTCAACAGAGAAGCAATCTTGTTCTCCAATACCTCCATATCATCATACAAGGTCATAGAGTCATCATAGCCTTTCAAACGATTGGCATCAACAAAAGTGCAAAGCAAAGCAAGATACTTAGTCTGAACATCTGTATAATTCGCCTTAAACTCCTCCAAGTCAAACCAACCTTCAAATTGAGGATTCACAATCAATATATCTGGAGTCTGAGCCTCCATACAATGAGATAATCCTTCTTTAGAAGTTACCTCAACAGCCCGAACTGTCACTTCCGGCAAATGTTTTAACACCGCAACCAGACCATTACGTATAATCACAGATGTTTCGGCTACAGCAACTATAATATTATCGTGAGATTTCATTTCTTCTCTCCTTTTCCAATTCCATTACAGCGGGAACAAATAGATAGTCTTCCACCTTATTGTGAGAATCCAAATCCTCTTCACAAATAAAGATGTCAAACAAAGTAGCATTCAATAATTGGTTATCACCCGTAGCTGGATAATATTTAATAATGATATTCTTTAATTCTGTAAGACGGGCGTTCACCTGATCATGATGACGGGCAAACACTCCAATATTAAAGCCTTCAGGCACTTCTCCATTCATCAAAGTACGAACGTAAGTAAACACTTTCTCATTTTCGTACCCCATGTGCTTGCGGACTTCATTCACATAATCATCGAAGAAACGCACGATGAGGAGGTTCACTTCATTGCTGGTCGAACTGTCCAATGCCTCCAATAGTTTTCTCCGGATGGAAGGCAACTGGAAATCCAAGAAGTAAGAATGGGCACGCTGAAGATACTCCATCAGTGCTGGAACAGAAAGACCATTGAGGTGGTCCTGTATAAAGTTACCTTCTTCGGTAAGGAAATTCACCACAATCAAAAAAGTGCTGCAGTCTACATCATTCATCCTGCATACTTCTTCCACTGTCTTATCGCCGAAGCCGAGCGACACGCCGAAGCGGCTTAAAACCTGCAAAAGTGTATAGTTGTCACAAATGAGGTCACTCATCTTGTCTGTCGGCCTATATATTTTAGCTCCACACATATTTAATTTCCAATTCATAATTTATTTCATTTGCAAAGTAACACGATATTATATAAATCTACAATCCCCTTTATTAGGTATAATCCCACTACTGACAACCTACAGACAAGACCAACACACGAATTGTAGAAGGCCTAATGCATGAACGCTGGTCGGTACGTTCTCCCACCAGCCACAATATCTTTTCTTCATCGCACACCACATATTGATGTTCCTTCTGAAAAAGAGAAAGTTTGCGGTCGCGAAGATAATCACGTACTTTCTTGAAGCCTCTCATTCCAAAGGGCATAAAACGGTCGCCCGACTCCCAAAGCCGCAAAGTCAACTCTCCTTTTATAGTATCTGCATCCAGATAAACCATATTAGGATTAGAAAAATCTATCTGAGCATCGGCCCGATCCAACACCCTATGACTCAACACCCAACCACCGGCATCCTCCTCATTGCCAACACGAAGTACTAAGGTGTCCCGATCTCTTAAAAGCACGTAACCACCGGCATAAAACAATTTTCCCGAATGGCCATTAATCATACATTCCAACAAATCGTCTATTTGTGAAGCATTAAACCCATAAGGATTTAATATTTCAAATAACAAAGTAGAAGGAGCCGATTCGTTTAGTAAAGCCGAAATAGAGTATTCATTATCAGAAAGACGGACACGCTCCACGGCTTCCTTTATCGCCTGCCTGTAAATCACATCCGTGTCAGATAACCTCAAGGTAGTTTCATATATCGTATCACATATCGAAGGATTAATCTCTTTCAGCAGAGGAAGCACCTGCAAACGTATCTTATTACGAGTAAATTCCGTTTCAAGGTTAGTGCTATCTGTTACATATTCTTGCTTCAGAGCGGAAAGATATTCTAAGATTTCAGTGCGGCTAACCTCTAGCAGCGGACGTATGATATGTCCGTTTACTGCTGCAATGCCACGCAGCCCCTTAATTCCTGCCCCTCTTATCAAATTAAGCAAGAAAGTTTCTACACTATCATCCTTATGATGAGCTACTGCAACTACTTGAACTTTATACTTCACCCGCATCGCCTCAAACCAATCGTATCGCAATTCGCGGGCAGCCATCTCTATGGAACATTTATGCACTTCCGCATACCTCTTGGTGTCGAAGTGCACCACTTCTAAGGGAACCTTCAAATGTGCACACAAATCTCGCACAAAAGCCTCATCCCTGTCCGACTCCTCTCCTCTTAGATGAAAGTTGCAATGAGCCGCCACACACGAGTAGCCAGAAGCACAAAGTACACGCAGCAATGCAACCGAATCGGCACCGCCACTCAAAGCAACAATCACTTTGTCTGTTTTTACAGCTAATCGCTTACGTTCTATATATTGATTTACTATTTTCTCTAACATATTACAAATATACAAAAAGCAAATTGAATATCCGTCAACAACCATTATTTAAAAACATTCTAAATATGCTTGCAGATAAAAAGTGAAAGACGTATCTTTGCGGCAAATTATTTTAACTTGAAAAAAGTGTGATGATAAACATTTTAAAAAGACTCTGTACTCTGAAAATCAACGTTTATCTCATTCCACAAAACAACAAAACAATTAATATATGAGACTGTCAGAACTAAAAACAGGCGAAAAAGGAGTTATCATTAAAGTGATGGGACACGGAGGTTTCCGCCGAAGAATCATTGAAATGGGATTCATCAAAGGGAAACGAGTGGAAGTGCTGCTCAACGCTCCTTTAAAAGACCCCATCAAATATAAGATTATGGGATACGAAATCTCTCTCCGCCGGCAAGAGGCCTCTATGATAGAGGTAGTCAGTGAAGAAGAGGCACGAGAATCTTTAGGGGAAGAGCATTTTCACAACCCTATCTCAGAAAATATTCCAGTATCAGAAAATGAACTGCATGAAATAGCTAAAGGGAAACGCCGCATCATCAACATTGCACTGGTGGGAAATCCCAACTGCGGAAAAACCTCCTTATTCAATATCGCTTCAGGGGCACACGAGCATGTAGGCAACTACAGCGGGGTAACTGTAGATGCTAAGGAGGGTTCTTTTAATTTCCAGGGATACAAATTCAAGATAGTAGACCTCCCTGGTACTTATTCGTTGTCGGCCTATAGCCCAGAAGAACTCTATGTAAGAAAACATATCATTGAAAAGACCCCGGATGTAATCATCAATGTAGTAGATGCCGGGAATATAGAACGCAACTTGTATCTTACTACCCAGCTCATTGACATGAACGTAAGAATGGTCATCGCACTGAATATGTATGATGCCCTTGAACATAGTGGAAATGTGCTAGATCACAAAAAACTGAGCCAACTATTGGGAGTGCCTATCATACCTACTATTGGCCGCAATGGAAAAGGTATCGAAAACTTATTTCATGTCATCATCGGATTATATGAAGGGGCTGATTTCATGGGACAAAAAGAAGAGATACAGAATGAGGCACTGAAGGAATACCGTGAATGGCACGACTCTTATGTGCCAGATCATAAGTTTGGCAGCCACGTCGAAGAAGAACACGGCACTCAAGGACAGAATTTCATCCGCCACATCCATATCAACCACGGACCAGAACTGGAACGAAGCATTGATGCCATAAAAAAAGAAATCGGTAAAACTGAAAGTATCCGGTACAAATATTCCACCCGATTCCTGGCCATCAAGTTACTGGAAAATGACAAAGAGATAGAAGAACATGTCATTGCTACTTTACCTAACTGCAATGAAATACTTTCAATCAGAGATAAAGAACAGGCAAGAATAAAGTTTTCTATCAATGAAGATAGCGAACAGGCTATTACCGATGCAAAATATGGGTTCATCGCTGGCGCACTAAAGGAAACATATGAAGAGAAGAACCACCACACTGAACTTTTCACCCGTATTGTCGACAGCATTGTTACACATAAGGTGTGGGGATTCCCCATCTTCTTTGCCTTCTTATATTTGATGTTTGAATGTACCTTTACACTGGGAGCTTACCCTCAAGCATGGATTGAATGGCTGGTTGGTTTAATCGGTAACATTGTAGATAAATATATGGCAGCCGGACCATTCAAAGACCTGATTATCGACGGTATTATTGGAGGCGTGGGAGGAGTTATCGTATTCTTACCCAATATCCTTCTGCTTTATCTGTTTATCTCTTTTATGGAAGATTCCGGATACATGGCACGTGCCGCTTTCATCATGGACAAGCTGATGCATAAAATAGGCCTGCACGGTAAGTCTTTCATCCCACTCATCATGGGATTTGGATGTAATGTACCGGCCATTATGGCTTCACGCATCATAGAAAGCAAAAAAACAAGATTGGTTACAATATTAATCAATCCACTTATTTCATGTAGTGCACGCTTACCTATCTTCTTAGTTATGATTGGCGCTTTCTTCCCCCAACAAGCCAGCCTGGTGCTTTTCAGTATCTACTTATGTGGTATTCTGCTAGCCATCTTGATGGCCAAAATTTTTAGCCGAGTCATAGTCAAAGGAGATGATACCCCATTCGTAATGGAACTTCCGCCATACCGACTTCCAACTGCCAAATCGGTAGCCCGCCATACTTGGGAAAAAGGAGTCCAATACTTGAAGAAAATGGGAGGCATCATCATGGTGGCCTCTATCATCATCTGGTTCTTAGGATATTACCCAAACCACGAACAGTATAACACCCCTGCCGAACAGCAGGAAAATTCATATATTGGACAAGTGGGAAAAGCAATTGAACCAGTCATAGAACCTCTTGGATTCAACTGGAAAATGGGTATCGGAATCCTATCAGGATTAGGAGCAAAAGAACTTGTAGTAAGCACATTGAGTGTTCTTTACTCAAATAATGGAGAAGATGTAGAAAACATCAATTTATCAAGCCATCTTCCTATCACACCATTAGCGGCTTTCACTTATATGCTCTTCGTACTTATCTATTTCCCTTGTATTGCTACTATAGTAGCTATCAAGCAAGAAGCCGGCGGTTGGAAATGGGGACTCTTCGCCGCAAGTTACACCACCCTGCTTGCTTGGGTTGTCTCTTTCGTCGTTTACCAAATAGGAAGTCTATTCATCTAAATAAAAAAACAACTGGGCAGGAGAGCAAACAATCTGTTCTCCCGCCCTTATAACACCACTAATTATGGATATACAAAACACACTCGTTTATATCACTGTTGGATTATGCATACTCTATATATGCAAATATTTTTTCAAAACAGTGAAAAGAGGCAAAGAAAAGTCAAACAATTGTGGATGTGGATGTTCTGGTTGTAAAATAGCCTCATTAAATAAATGCAACGAAAAAAAGAACAAAAAAAATTAATATAAGTGTTGCAGGTTTAAAATTTTAGTTATACCTTTGCATCGCAATTGAGAAAAACAATTACTCAACCGGTTCCTTGGATGAGTGGCTTAGTCAGCGGTCTGCAAAACCGTGTACGGCGGTTCGAATCCGCCAGGAACCTCCACTAAAAACAACAATTACTCAACCGGTTCCTTGGATGAGTGGCTTAGTCAGCGGTCTGCAAAACCGTGTACGGCGGTTCGAATCCGCCAGGAACCTCAAAGTAGACAAGATGCACTCTTAGCTCAGTTGGTAGAGCAACTGACTCTTAATCAGTGGGTCCAGGGTTCGAATCCCTGAGGGTGTACCAAATAGCTTTTTATAGTGTATCAATTGTCACTTATGCACTCTTAGCTCAGTTGGTAGAGCAACTGACTCTTAATCAGTGGGTCCAGGGTTCGAATCCCTGAGGGTGTACCAAAGCAGCATCTTTTGATGTTGCTTTTTTTATTACTATCACCAAAACGACAATTAATTCTATTACATAAAATAAAGGGAGTCGGATTGTTAAATTCCGACTCCCTTTATTTCATATATGCTTCTCTTATTTCACAAAAGCATTCTCTACATAATGATATCCACGCAAGAAATCACCCACCGACATACGTTTCTTACCAGCCAACTGCAAAGAAAGTATATTAATATACCCATCATGACAAGCTACTTTAAAATAAGTTTTTTTGTCTGTAAGAATAGTTCCCGGCAAATAAGAATGACTCTCAAACTGCTTTTCCGTTTCGAACAATTTCATTACAATTGGAGACGAATCCGCCTGATAAAGCTCTGTCCAAGCTGCCGGATATGGAGAAAGCCCACGCACAAAGTCGTACACACGCTTCACACCAACCATCCAATCTATACGGCATGTTTCCTTGAAAATCTTTGGAGCAGGACGAAGTACTGTTCCAGCGGCCAATTCTTCCTGAGGAGTAGTAACCACCTTACCTTCCAGCAAAGCATCTACAGTCTTGACAACCAAATCACCTCCTAAATGCATCAAGCGGTCATACACCACCTCTACATTATCCGTATCGGCTATTGGTACCCTCACTTGGTCTATAATTTCACCTGTATCAATTTCATGCTTCAAGAAGAATGTAGTGATACCAGTTTCTGTATCCCCATTAATTACCGCCCAATTGATCGGGGCAGCTCCACGATATTGAGGCAACAAGGAAGCATGTAGGTTGAAAGTGCCCATAGGAGGCATATTCCAAACCACTTCCGGCAACATACGAAATGCTACAACAATCTGAAGATCCGCCTTCAGCGCACGCAAGCTAGCCACAAACTCTTCATCTTTCAACTTCTCAGGCTGCAAGATATTCAGCCCCTGCGACAATGCATATTGCTTCACTGGACTAGGCTGTAACACACTGCCATGACGCCCCATTGGCTTGTCGGGCATTGTTATCACCCCAACAACATTATATCCGCCTTCCACTAATCTCTTAAGGCTCTCCACAGCAAATTCGGGAGTCCCCATATATACAATTCTCAAGTCTTTCTTTTCCATATCTTGTTTCTATTTAAATTACTCAGAAGAAAAATCCACCAACACCTGACGATAAGTGTTCAGCATCTTCGATTTTGACACAAACCCAATATACCTATTATCCTCATCCACCACCGGAAGATTCCAGGCTTTCGATTCATCAAACTTCTTCATCACCAATTCCATTGAATCGGTTTTAATAATACGTGCCTTAGGAGGCGTCATAAAACCCTCCACACGGAAACGATGATACAATTCCTGGCGGAACATAATATTACGAATATCATCAAGTGACACTATACCTATCAACTCCTCGTTGATATCCGTCACTGGAAACAAGTTTCTGCTGGATTTTGAAATTGTCTTGACCATCATACCCAAGTCCATATCAGGATGCACAATCAAGAAATCTGTTTCTATAATACTCTCCATATTCATCAATGTAAGCACTGCCTTATCCTTATGATGGGTAATCAGTTCGCCTTTTTTCGCCAAACGCATAGAATAGATGCTGTGAGGCTCAAAGATGATGATGGTAAGATAAGCCGAGACCGAAACAATCATCAACGGGAGGAAAAGACCGTACCCACCTGTCAGTTCAGCAATCAGAAACACACCGGTAAGAGGAGCATGCATCACCCCCGACATCAGTCCGGCCATTCCCATCAGAGCAAAATTCTTTTCAGGGATATAAACACCGCCTATCCGAAACTGGTTGCACAGGTAAGAGAAGACAAATCCGGCAATACATCCCAAGAACAAACTTGGAGCAAAGATACCGCCACAACCGCCTCCCCCGTTGGTAGCACTCGATGCAAACACCTTAAAGAGGATTATCAGGAACAGGTAAAGAATCAGCAGGCTGCTGCTACCATAGAAAAGCGAGTTATTCATTACCGTATTCCACTGCTCCGGCCCTGTCCCGTTCAGCAGCAACGTAATGGTGTCATAGCCTTCCCCATAAAGAGGAGGGAAAAGGAATATCAGCACACTTAGCATCACCCCTCCGATAAGAAATTTCACATAAGGGTTTGAATAACGGCGGAATATGTTTTCTATCCAGTTCATGGAACGAGTGAAATACCATGCCACCAAGCCGCAGAATATACCCAGACCGATAGCATAAGGAATACGTTCCAAGTTAAACGGGTAATCCATGTGAAACTGGAACATCGCCTCCGTACCAGTAAGCAGATAAGACACTGACGCTGCCGTAACGCTGGTAATCAGAAGCGGAAGCAGCGATGCCATAGTAAGGTCAATCATCAGTACCTCCAATGTAAATACCAATCCGGCAATCGGCGCCTTGAAGATACCCGAAACCGCACCTGCTGCACCACACCCCACCAGCAACATCAATGTGCGATGATCCATACGGAAAATACTCCCCAAGTTAGAACCGATAGCTGAACCGGTAAGCACGATAGGTGCTTCGGCTCCTACCGAACCACCAAATCCGATGGTGATGGCAGAAGCACATACCGACGACCACATATTATGACGCTTAATGCGACTTTGCTTACTCGATATGGCATAAAGGATTTTCGTCACCCCGTGGCTGATGTCATCACGCACTATCAAGCGAATAAACAGACTCGTAATCAGAATACCAGCTACAGGATATACCAGATAAAGCCAGTTGGCACGAGTCGTATCAAAACTCTCTGTAAGGAACTCCTTGATATACTCTACTAGAAATTTCAGCAGGTATGCAGCCAAAGCTGTAAAAATACCCACCAGGAAACTTAACACCAAGACAAACTGCTTATCGCTGATGTGTGTTTCCCTCCAACGCAACAACCGCTGGAGCAGACCAAACCTATCATCCGAAGTTTTCATTGCCTTGAACTTTTTATTCTCTAATTATCTTGATTTCTCCCCCACTGCCCAACTTGATGATACTAGATGGTTTGGGATGTCCGGTCTCGTCTCTGCGGAAATCAACCACATAGTCTACCGCATCCTTAATTTCCTGGCTAATCTCGGAATACACTGCCGGAGAAGGTTCACCGCTGATATTGGCCGAGGTAGAAACGACAGCCTTACGGAACCGGAAACAAAGTTCTTTGGAAAAAGTCTCTTGAGTGACACGAATGCCTACACTGCCATCCTCTGCCAGCAGGTTTGGAGCCAAATTACGCGCCCCCTCATAGATGATAGTAAGCGGTTTGGTGGTCAAGTCTATCAAATCCCAAGCCACAGAAGGCACCTCCTTCACATAGAAATCCACCTTTACCGGATTATCTACCAATACCAACATAGCCTTACTGTCTGCTCTACGCTTAATTTCATAAACTCTCTTTACGGCTTCTTCATTTGTGGCATCACAACCAATGCCCCAAACCGTATCAGTAGGGTACAGTATCACCCCACCTTTCTGCATGATTTCGCATGCTTTCTTGATTTCATCTCTCATCATACTGATTTTTACTCGCTTGTTATATCGAAATGGCAAAAATACAAAGATTTTATGATTGCCCAAAAAAGTTTCTTACTTTTGCAGACAAAGTGCAATATCCTTATTATTATCTTCAAAGATCACCGACATCATGTGCCGCAAAATTATACATATCGATATGGATGCATTCTATGCCTCTGTAGAACAAAGAGACCACCCAGAATTAAGAGGGAAACCTATAGCCGTGGGACATGGCGAAAAAAGAGGTGTGGTAGCCACCGCTAGCTACGAGGCTCGACAGTTCGGTGTACGCTCAGCTATCTCTTCGGTCAAGGCACTGAAACTATGCCCCAATCTGATTTTCGTACCGGGAAGAATGGAAGTATATAAGGAAATATCGGCACAAATTCACCATATCTTCCACGAATATACCGACCTCATCGAACCGATATCTCTGGATGAGGCTTTCCTGGATGTTACAGAGAACAAGAAGGGAATCTCTTTGGCCGTCGATATCGCACGCGAAATCAAACAACGTATCCGAATGGAACTGAACCTTGTAGCCTCAGCCGGAATCTCTTACAACAAGTTGCTGGCCAAAATTGCATCCGACTTGCGCAAGCCTGACGGACTCTGCACCATCCATCCCGACCAAGCCCTCGACTTCATCGCCCACCTTCCTATTGAGCGCCTTTGGGGAATAGGTCCTGTTACAGCCAAGAAGATGCACACTCTCGGCATCTACAATGGTGAAACTCTCAGGGCCTGCAGCGAAGAGATGCTGGTTAGACAATTTGGAAAAGCAGGACACCTGTACTATCAGTTTGCCCGAGGCATTGACCTCCGCCCGGTAATGGCCGAAAGAATACGCAAATCCATCGGATGCGAACATACACTGGAAAAGGATATCACGCTGAAATCATCAGTCATCATCGAGCTGTATCATGTGGTCTGCGAACTGGAGGAAAGGCTCAAGGCCAAACAGTTCAGCGGAAGTACACTAACACTCAAAATCAAATTCTACAATTTCACTCAGATAACCCGAAGCCTGAGTGTCAACCATTGCTTGCACACCAAAAAAGAAATCCTCCCACTGGCCAAGCAGTTGCTGACTGAAGTCGACTTCAGCCGAAACCCAATACGGCTGATTGGAATCACTATATCAAACCCCAAAGAAGAAAATCAAGAAACTACTACTCAAGACAAATGGGTGCAATTGGAACTCGACTTTCAACAATAAGGTTTATATTAACAACTAAAACAGCAGCGTCAGTTAAAAAAAGCATAAAATAAGGGACAATGCAGAACAAATAAGGACAACTATACATTATAAATTAAAGTTTTTTTATAACTTTGTACCCAAATCCGTTATATTATAATGAGACAATTAAAAATTACCAAAAGTATCACTAACCGTGAGAGTGCTTCTCTAGACAAATATCTGCAGGAAATCGGCCGCGAGGATTTGATTACTGTAGAAGAAGAAGTGGAACTCGCCCAGCGCATCCGTAAAGGTGACCGCATAGCGTTAGAGAAACTTACACGTGCCAACTTGCGATTTGTTGTATCAGTAGCAAAACAGTACCAGAACCAGGGATTGAGTCTTCCCGACTTAATTAACGAAGGTAACCTCGGACTAATTAAAGCTGCTGAAAAGTTTGATGAAACTCGTGGTTTCAAATTCATCAGCTACGCTGTATGGTGGATTCGCCAGTCTATTCTTCAAGCTTTGGCAGAACAGTCACGTATCGTACGTTTGCCTTTGAACCAGGTAGGCTCACTGAACAAAATCAGCAAAGCCTTCTCTAAGTTTGAACAGGAAAACGAACGACGCCCTTCACCAGAAGAGCTTGCTGACGAACTGGAAATTCCAGTCGACAAGATTTCGGACACACTGAAAGTTTCTGGACGCCACATCTCTGTAGATGCTCCTTTTGTAGAAGGAGAGGATAACAGCCTGCTGGATGTATTGGTGAACAACGACTCTCCTATGGCCGACCGCTCACTGGTTAATGAATCACTTTCGAGGGAAATCGACAGAGCGCTTTCTACGTTAACGGAAAGAGAGAAGGATATTATCCAGATGTTTTTCGGTATTAATACGCAGGAAATGACGTTAGAAGAAATCGGCGACAAATTCGGGCTGACCCGTGAACGTGTTCGTCAGATTAAAGAAAAAGCTATCAGAAGACTAAGACAAAGTACTCGTAGCAAGCTGCTCAAATCTTATTTGGGGTAAGATAAGGTAGGGTTTGATTTCCGAAAAAACAAAGGAGATGCAATTTCATGTAAACGCATGGATTTGCATCTTTTTTTATGCTCCTCACCCACATCGCATCACCCACCGGTAGCGCAATAGCACGATACTTGCCTTTTATTTAGGATAAATCTTGTTTTCATTTTTTTAATTTCAGCCAATTACTTATTTTTGCAACCAGATAAATAACTAAATATTATGCGATACATTAAACTTATTTGCTTCTTGCTCACGGCCGCTGTGGTAATCCCTTCCTTGGCCAAAAAACCAAAGGACAAACGTAATTATGGAGTGTACATGGCTGGCATGTCTGCATCATTCACCGATTCTTTGGTCTATTTTACAAACATCCAATATCTTGACAGTGCCTCACTCAGCAACAAAATCATGCTGGACAGCCGCTCGCAATATAGTCTGCAACTAAAAAACTATCTGGAACAGAAAAAAGGAGGTAAAAACCGCACCTGCTTCATCTATTTCAACAAGAAAAAGAAAAAACTGCAGAAAGAACTGACTAAACTGAAACAGAAATATCAAAAGGGAGAAAATCTGGTACTGAAACAAGTAGACCCGGACTTCGCTTTTGAAAAAGCTGAAACCTACGAATGAAAAGATTTTTATTCCATATAATGGTCTTACTGATACTTGCTGCCTGTTCCGACAAGACACCGCAACCGGCGGCAAGTGAACGTGTTTTACTGGCATACTTGTCGGCCAACAACAACCTAAGCTTTGACATCATGAGAAATGTGCAATGGATGTATCAAAGCCTGGCTGGCATGCCCAACGACTGCAAACTGCTCATCTATTACAAACCCAACCAAAAGGATGATGTACTGGACGAGCCTACCATTCTGGAATATCATACCAACGGACTTGGAAAAATAAATGGGCATGCGGTACTTACCGAAAAAAGACAAACCGTGGAAAATATTCTTGCACAAGCTGTTCTCCATTCGCCGGAACCGGGAAACTCGGTAGACCCGAAGGTTATGGAAACCAATTTGAGACGAATGAAGGAACTTGCCCCTGCCAGAAACTACGGACTGATATTAGGTTCACACGCTACCGGATGGCTCCCTGCCTCTGACATGAAAATCTCCACAATGTCTTTCGGTGAAGATGATGGAATGAGAATCAATTTGCCGGAGATGGCACAAGTGCTCAACCGCACCTTCCCCAATAAAGACTTAGACTTTATCTTGTTTGATGCCTGCATGATGGGCAATGCCGAAGTATGCTACGAATTGCGAAACGCTACACATTATTGTATAGTGTCGGCCATAGAAACTCCCGCCGTAGGCTTCCCTTACCATCGGATTCTTCCGATGCTTTATGAAAAGGAAACTAACTATGCAGCCGTCTGCAAATCGGTCATTGAATACAACAAAGAAAACGGATTATGGGGAGCTTATGCAGCCATCAACTGCACAAAGATGCAACAGCTGGCCGATGCCGTCCGCAATGCATTGGCAGAAAAGAAAGATGTGCTAAAGTATGCCAACCTAAAACACATACAACAATACGGCATTTCTACTTACGAATACTTCTCTTTTGACATTCTGGATACATTCAGATACTTGAACAAGGGAAACATTCCGGAAAATCTAGCGCAAAGCATCTCGGAAACAGTCGTAGCTAAAGACTGTATTGATGACACCCGTATTCCTCCCTTCAACCAACTCATAACCGACCGCAACCGTTTTTGCGGACTGGGAATGTATCTTCCTTACCTCACTCCAGGCAAGCAGCAATGGGATAATTACTACGAAAATTTGGAATGGTACTCTGCCGCCGGATGGAATGAATTGAAGCCTTATTTCAAGCAATAAACAGCCCCTAAAAAATCATGCCGTCATTCTTGAGAAAATATATAATCATTCTCAAAAAAATATGCCGACACTCCACTAAAAATATGCCGACGATACAAAAAAAACATCGTGACGTTTTTCTTAAAACATCACGATGTTTTTTATTTCAGCTAATCACCTCCTTTAAACATCACCAAACAGGTTCTGTTTCAACAAGGCAAAGACTCCTTATTATAATGTCTCACATTCCTTCAGCCACAAAGCAGAACTTGCATCACTAGGCATCCGCCAATCACCACGCGGACTCAACGATACAGAGCCAACTTTCGGGCCGTCGGGTAAACAAGAACGCTTGAACTGCTGGGCAAAGAAACGGCGGAAAAAGATAGTAAGCCATTTCTTGATGGTTTCATCATCATAAATCCCTTTGAATGCAAGTTGAGCCAAATAGAAAATCTTGATAGGACGAGAACCGAAACGCAAGAAATGGAACAGGAAAAAATCATGCAGCTCATACGGACCCACTAAATCTTCTGTCTTCTGACGGATATTGCCCTCTTCATCAGCAGGAATCAGCTCCGGACTGATAGGAGTATCTATAATATCCAGCAAGGTAAGCCGCGACTGGACATCCACCCCTTTTTCTGCCACCCAACCTACCAAATAACGTACCAACGTCTTAGGAATGCTTCCGTTTACCCCATACATTGACATGTGGTCACCATTGTAAGTGGCCCATCCCAAAGCAAGCTCAGACAAATCGCCGGTACCAATCACCAAAGCACCTATCTTATTGGAATAATCCATCAGAATCTGAGTACGCTCACGTGCCTGTCCGTTTTCATAAGTCACATCGTGAACATTGATGTCTTGCTCAATATCTTTGAAATGCTGGATACAAGCATCCTTGATGCTGATTTCCTTCTGAGTCACCCCTAAAGAGGTCATCAGGTCAAGTGCATTATGATAGGTGCGGTCGGTAGTACCAAAACCCGGCATAGTGATACCTACAATTCCCTTACGAGATAATCCCAACTTATCGAAGGTCTTTACACAGACCAGCAAAGCCAGCGTAGAGTCTAACCCACCGGAAATTCCTACCACTACCGACTTGCAATGCGTATGAACCAAACGTTTGGCAAGACCAGCCACCTGAATAGAGAAAATCTCTTCGCAACGATCGTCCAGCAAAACCCCTTCTGCCGGCACAAACGGATGCTTCTCTATGATACGAGTCAGTTCGAAATCGCGTGGAGTGACAAACTCCGCAGCTATCCGGGTAACCGGATGAATAGCATATTTCTGTACAGCCGCCGCAAAGCTAGTGTTAACTAGACGTTCCGAACGAATATGCTCTACATCAATTTCGCTCACCACCAATTGCTCTTCAAATGAAAACCGCTGAGAAGAAGCCAGCAGATTGCCGTTTTCAAAAATCAGCGCATTGCCGCCAAACACTACATCGGTAGAAGATTCTCCAAATCCGGCAGAAGCAAAGACATAACCGGCTATGCAACGAGCCGACTGCTGAGCCAAGAGGCTGCGCAGATACTGATGCTTGCCGATATTTTCAGTACTAGCCGACATGTTGAAGATAACTTCAGCCCCTTTGAGAGCCAACATCGAACTAGGAGGAACCACCGCCCAAGCGTCTTCACAAATCTCAATACCGAAGCACATCCCCGGAATCTCAAACAGCAAATTGGCACTTACCGGCACTTGCTGACCACATATACGCAACATCGTTTCCTCCCCGTGGGCTTCAGAAGAAGCAAACCATCGCTGCTCATAAAACTCCTTATAGTTTGGCAGATAAGTCTTAGGAACAATACCCAATATCTTGCCTTTCTGCAATACGGCAGCACAATTAAGCAAGGTGCCTCCCACCACAAGCGGAAGTCCCACAATAGAAACGACCTCCAACATACGTGTATTATTTAGCAGCTGCACCAGTGCCATCTCCGCCTCTTCCAGTAACAGTCCCTGACCGAACAAATCGCCACAAGAATATCCGGTAATGTTCAGCTCCGGAAAGATAATCACATCTACTCCCATCTCGTCTGCCTTGAATATCAGCTTCTCAGCCTCCAGGGAATTAAATTGACAGTCGGCCACTTTTACTGCCGGAACAGCAGCAGCTACCTTTACAAAACCATATCTCATAATCTTTATCTTATATGTATGATACAAACTTACATAAAATTCAGCAAAGAAGAGTTATATGCCCAATAAAATTAAAAATTGAATAAAAATTTGATTTACTCTTTGCAATTTAAGAAAATGTTTATATCTTTGCCCATGAAATAAAATTGTAACAATTACAAATATATATACAACATCATGAATGCTTACGAATATTTGCTCAGTTATCAAATAAAACCATCTGTACAGCGCATCGCTATCATGGATTATTTACTCAAAAACAAAACCCATCCGTGCATAGATGATATCTATAATGCACTGCACAATGACATTCCAACTCTATCTAAAACAACAGTCTACAACACATTGAAATTGTTCGTAGAACATGGAGCTGCTCAAATGTTGACAATTGATGAACGTAATGCATGCTTTGATGGAGATACCAGCAACCATGCTCACTTCAAGTGCAAAAGTTGCGGTAAAATATTTGATGTTCCGATGGCTGACGATGCAGAGGACCATAGTTTTGCGCTTCAAGGCTTTGAAGTGGAAGAAACTCACCATTACTTTAAAGGTATCTGCCCGGATTGTATCAAAGAGATGAAAAGCAAATCATAAAAGTGATTGCTATAATATATTAACTAATAACTAAAAAAACTGTTGATTATGAAAAAATTTATTTGTACTGTTTGTGGTTACATTCACGAAGGTGAAACAGCTCCTGAAAAATGCCCATTGTGTAAAGCTCCTGCTTCTAAATTCAAAGAAATGGAAGAAACTGAAGGTGGCTTGCAGTTCGCTGACGAACACACTATCGGTGTGGCAAAAGGTTGCGATGACGAAATGATTAAAGACCTTAACAACCACTTCATGGGTGAATGTACTGAAGTTGGTATGTACTTGGCTATGAGCCGTCAGGCTGACCGCGAAGGATATCCTGAAATTGCTGAAGCTTTCAAGCGCTATGCTTTTGAAGAAGCAGAACATGCTGCTAAATTCGCTGAATTGCTGGGCGACTGCGTATGGGATACTAAGACTAACTTGGAAAAACGTATGAACGCTGAATGTGGTGCTTGCGAAGATAAGAAGCGTATTGCTACTCGCGCTAAAGCATTGAATTTGGATGCTATCCATGATACAGTTCACGAAATGGCTAAGGACGAAGCTCGTCACGGTAAAGGTTTTGAAGGATTGTACAACAGATATTTCAAGAAATAATAGATAAATATTCTTTCCTGAAACGCTTTTAACAACAGACCGACAAGAGGTTTTCTCTAGTCGGTCTGTTTTTTTATGTCATTACTCCATCACCTTTGCCGGGAATAGCAGCATATACCGCCTTCATTCCACAGCCATAATCCTTTATACCTTACCTATATCGTCTGCTGCGAAGGTTGAGTTACAAGAAAACAGTTTAAAGTGCTATATCAGTCTTACAGAAGAGTAAGCAATAAAAAAATCCCTTGTTTCTATACTTGCGATAAGCAGCATAAAAACAAGGGATTCAATAGAGACTGGACTTACAACATTCTTTCACTGAGCAATGCCACCCTCTCTACAATATATTCATATAAAAAAACCGTAATTATTTTTCAGCAGATTTGCTTTCTGCAGGAGCAGGAGAAGCAGTTCCTTCTGTCTTTGTTTCTTCTTGAGGAGCAGCAAATCCGGCAGGAGCATTCAATGGGTTTGTCTTTCCTTCTTTGATAGCCTGTTCCATAATTACAGAAGAGTCATTTCCTGAATTTGGAACAACTACATAAGCTGTTGCCACACTCAATATAACCATGAAAACAGCTAAGCCCCAAGTTAACTTTTCAATAAAATCGGTTGTCTTACGAACACCCATAATCTGATTAGAAGCAGCAAAGCTAGAAGAAAGACCTCCACCTTTAGAATTCTGTATCAATACTACAAAACACATCAAGATTGCTGCCAGTACAATTAGTCCTACAAGTAAAAAATACATCTTTTTATTTTGATTTAGCGTTAATAATCAATTTCTCCAAAAACCTAATTTGGTCTGCAAAGTAAACATTTTTTTTTGGATATTTCAAATATAATTTTTTAATTATTTCCAATGCTTTATCATACCTATGCTGTTTCACATAAATTTTAGCTAAAGTTTCTGTAAAATAACTTTCATCCCCTTCTTCTTCACCTCCGCTGCAAGCAGATGCTTCCGGTTCTTCTTTTGGCAAAAAACACTCTTCAGCAGTATCTTCCTCCTCGCCAGACAAGTCATCCATCAAAAGGTCTTCTGCCGATTTTACTGCAGTCTGCCCACTTTTGCTGTTCTCAATAAAGGAGTCTATCAAGTCTTGACCTTTTAACGGATTTACCTGTTCCGAAGAATCGTCTTGTTTATCGGTCAACCAGGTAGAAGCATAATCCGTGTTTGGTTCAGGTGCCAGAGGAAGACTAGCCATCTGCTCATCTGAAGAGTCAGCCAGAAAACGGTCAATCAACATCTGCGTACGGTCAATATCTGAAAGAGTTGGCTCTTCCAACAACATTTCATGCTTTTCAATCATGAAATGCGTGCCTTCAATGTAGTAAAACAAGGCACTAAGGTCGGCTACGTAAAGCGTATTTTTCTTCAGTTCTTCCTTAAATCCAGCATCGTGAAGCAAAAAAAGATTTTTCAGATACAACAATCTGGCAGTCTGAAAATAAGGATAACGCTGCAAAATGCTTCTTAATTCATACAAACTCTCCTCATTCAGTGTTTCCGGATGTAATATCCACTCTTGTAAACGCTGTTGTATCATAAAACAATCCCCCCTTACTTACCAGTTGGCTACCGTAGCATTGAATATCTGATCAGCAATTTCATCAACCATCTGTCTCACCAGTTCTTCCTGAACAGATGAAAGTTGTTTCTTGGAGTCAAACTCACGGCTGGAAGAGAATTGCTGTTCAAAGTCCTCTGCATGATTTGTATTATTTACGAAACGTACATTGACCGTCATACGAAGTTCTACCATAGTAGAAAAACCATCCGATCCTACCCCCTTGTTATAAGCATCGTATTTGATGATTTCACCAGACAGTTCCAAATCTCCCCCTTGTCTGATTTGCTTCAGACGGGTCTGGCGCATATAGATATCTTGCAAAGCTGTATTAAACATTGACTCCATCGGTCCCCATACGAAAGCATCCGAACGGTTCGGAAAGTTCTGGAAAGAAATAGTCTTTACTTTTTCATAATTGATGGAAGCACCATTAAACTTATACGAGATGGTACATGCCACCAACAAACACATCGTTACAGAGAGCAACGAGCCTATTTTCCAATATCTCTTAATCAAGTCCATATTCTTTTATTTTACGATAGAGCGTACGCTCCGAAATTTTCAAATCATTTGCTGCATTTTTTCTTCTTCCATGATGTTTTTCCAATGCCTTACGAATCATCTCTTTTTCCACATCATCCAACGAAAGATTTTCCTCAATGTACTCTTCTGTATCTTGCACATCCGAAACTTCTGCTGAATGCTCTTTTGTAGAAGAAACTTTCGCTACATGCGCTGCTTGTGAACTAACAGTCGGCGCTACCGGAGAAATGGGATGTACCATCTGCTGCTCCGGAAAACAAGGCAAGGCATTCTGATAATAAGGCATAGGCATTTTCTGTGTGTGCGACAAGTTAGCTTGCCTTCCATCCGACAACAATTCATGCAATTGGCGCTTCAGTTCATTGATTTCACAACGCATATCAAAAAGAGTCTGATAAATCATCTCACGTTCTCCATCCATACCTCCCCTGTCGTGCATTGTCTTCCCCCCACTCAATAAAGCCGGGAAACGAGAAGCTGGAGCAGCCGGAAGATAATTTTGCAATATAGCCGGAGTGATGTCCCGATTCGTCTCGATAATTGAAATCTGCTCTGTAATATTCTTCAACTGACGGATATTGCCAGGCCATGAATAGGAAATAAGCATACGGCGGGCTTCTTCATCCAGCTGTACGGAAGGCATACGATATTTCTCTGCAAAATCGGATGCAAACTTGCGGAAGAGCAATACGATATCATTGGCACGTTCTCTCAATGGAGGTACTTTAATAGGAACTGTATTCAATCGATAGTAAAGGTCTTCACGAAAACGTCCTGCGGCAATTGCATCTTCAAAGTTGACATTAGTTGCCGCCACAATTCGCACGTCTGTTTTTTGCACCTTTGAAGAACCTACTTTAATAAACTCCCCCGACTCCAACACCCTCAACAAGCGAGCTTGTGTGGACAGGGGCAATTCTCCGACTTCATCCAAAAAAATAGTTCCACCATCGGCTTCGGCAAAATAACCATTACGATCGCTGATGGCACCAGTAAAAGCCCCTTTCTCATGCCCGAACAGTTCTGAATCAATTGTTCCTTCCGGGATAGCCCCACAGTTGACGGCTATATATGGTCCATGTTTGCGACGGCTGAACTGGTGAATTATTTGAGGAAAGCTCTCTTTTCCGACTCCACTTTCTCCCGTCACCAACACAGACAAGTCGGTAGGAGCTACTTGTATGGCAATATCAATGGCACGATTTAACCCTTCAGTATTGCCAATAATTCCAAAGCGTAATTTTATATTTTGTATTTCCGTTTTTATCATAAACAACTATTCAATGTATGACAAAGTTACAAAAACTTTATCAGTCAGCCCATCGCCTTTCTCTAAAATTTAGAATACGGTACGAATCATGAAGCGAATACCCCACTTGTTTGCAGTAGGAAGTTCATTATAATTCAAACGATGTACATATTCTACATGCAGCAACTTAAATATATTATGGATACCGGCGGTAATTTCCACATAAGGCTTCTTGGGGTCCATCACAGAACTAGAATAACGATAAACCCCGTCAGTATCGTAATGCCCCGGGAACATCATCAAAGTTGCATCGTCTCTGTTCTTTTCCAAAAAAGGATTGTTCTTGTCGGTCAAAGTTCCCCACAAGCATTTCACTCCGATAAATTCACGCCATTTCAATTTCTTCAGCAAAGGGATACGATTGAAAATCTTACCTTGCATATTCCATGATACATCCAACGAAGCATAACGGTCATTCAAGAACTCCATGTTATTAATCAAATTGAATGTTCCATCCTGAATAATATAGGAAAGATTGGCAGCCGGCATTATCAATAAGGGGAAAGGCACCTTATTCCATTGAATCCCCCCTTTCAGATGGACATCCACATTGCCCCAAGAGCTCAACCAGAAGCGCTTATAAGCACTAGCTTCCGTCATCTGATAGGCATAATCAGCACCAAGAATCCCCTTCAACGCAACAGTATGCTGCAAGGTAAATACCGGTGCATCCAAATTAACTGGTAGTCGGCGCTGCTTGGTGTTCACAAATGTCTCACCGGGAGCATAGCGCAAAGCCAGACTCATCTCCGCCACGGTTATATCATGCGTGTTGAATGGTGATTTCACCCAATTATTTCCAGTCACCTGCTGATTGTCCAAAGCCGACTGCAAAGCTGTTTCGCCAGCCATCGTACGATAAAACAATTCCCCGCAAGGTTCATAATTGGCATAACGAACCATAGCTGTAGTCTTCAAGCCACTTTCACGTTCCAACTCATACTTCAGCGTAGCCTTACGCTCATAATTATACTGGTCTACCGTGCAGACCTTAAATGCGGTAAACATATTATCCTTATCCGCATTGATGAACTTATCTGAAGGCAACATATTGTCATACTGATAAGTAAATGTCAGCGAATTTTTAGGATATTCTCTAGGAAGATACTCTTTCTTATTAAAAGAATACTCCAACTCACCCATATATTTTGAGCGATGATCCTTGAAGCCGTATGCGTAATATCCCTTGAAAAACCAATGAGGGTTCAAATTGGCAGTAGTCTGAAATGACCCACGAAGACGTAGTCCATCCACATAGTTAGACGTAATCATGGTATTTACAGGCCCAATATCTACCTTGCTGTTCTTGGCACTGGTTTCCACATAGCTTTCTATCAAAGCCTTCAGCCCTACCATAATATATTTGAAACCTTTTATCTGCGACAACTGATTGACAAAATTGCCCATCCTGTCTTCCGATTTAGTAAGTTCTTCCTGCCTATACTGCTTCCAGTAATCCTCATCACGCATCATCGCATTGAAATCCTTAAATTCCCTACCTTTACGCTTAAACATTTCATCAGGAATCTCGGCAAAGGAAAAATCAAAATAACGGGTAGTTCGTCTTACTTGGAATGAGCCTAGCACCTTTTTCAGATAAGACAACTCACAAAGCATATCATCTTCCAGCAAAGTCCATTCTCCAGTAGGAAGTTCGCCAAAACGCTGGTCAATGATCATATTGTCTACGAAGTTGATATCTGTCTTCTTTGGCAAGTTCAACTTGCTTTCTTTTACACGATAAGTAGAGTCGGCCAAAATATATAAATGCCCTGTAAATCCAAAATCCTGCGGATTATTCGGCACAAACGACAAATGGAAACACTTGTCCTTGTCTACATATACAGTGTCCATGATATAAAACTTATAAAAGTTGATTCCGGCTTCTGATACAGGACTATCAAACGGATACTGCAAGAAACGAAAACGGTCTTCATAGATATCAATATCCTGAAAAACATCCTTCAATACAGTAGTCAACATATCACCGGTATTGAATATTTCATTCACCCCACTTGAATTCATACCACGTATATAGTCTTTTTCAGAATGCGGCTCCTTACGATATACCCTTTCTGTTAAAGTTTCATCCACCGACAATGGAAGAATCAGTTTATTTGTCACCTCGCACGGTTCTACTTGCTCACGAAAGAAAGGATACTTTCTAAATAGCCAGGATTCCTTCAGAGAATCGGGAGTGATATCATTTACAGCTAGTGTGATTTTCTGATACTTGTTGTATCTATAGTAATCCTTTTGATCTAAGTTGGTCCTCCTCTTTGAAGCGATAACCTTCTTCATCATCTCCACAGCCGGATTATGCTTTCTGGAATATTTCTCTCTACGAGGTTTTACAATTACCTCATCCAAGACCAAGTCGGATGCCATCTTCACATCCAGCTTACGAGTTTTTGCATTTACCTCTATCACACGAGTACTATACCCAACCATAGAAAATGTAAGTTTATTCCATCCCGGTCGATAGTCTATTGTATAATTACCATCCATATCTGTAATGGTCCCCACTCCTTTTCCATCATAATAAATATTCAAATATGGAATAGGATCGCCTGTTTCAGAGTCTGTAACGGTACCATGTATCTGCGCACACAAAGAAACAGTCCACATCCATAAAGAAATTATTAAAAATAATCGTTTCATCATAAACAATATATTCACGCTTATCACAAGTTCTTAAAATAAAAGCGAAGATACTCCACTTTATGTTTTTGAGCAAATAAGGTTACTTCAAAAATGAAAAATAGACTTACTTTTATGTAGTATTAACCATTATTATTAAAAGACACATTCCATACATCATCCACACATAAAAAAAGCCGCTCCAGCAACTCCAACAGTCACTGAGGCGGCTTTCAGAAGAAAAATGATATATTTCACCATTATCCTTACACCGCATTTCCCGAAAAGGAAATGCTATAAAGACTTATTTCTTTTCCGGATTGTATGGCTTCAACGGGTCTTGCTTTGCCAAAATGCTGCGATCTTTCAAGAACTGACCGATATAAGCCAAAAACAAGAAGATTGCGATACCTATACCTACCAAGTCAAAGATTCCGAACACCTGTGTTCCTACAGTATAAGTATACTCAGACCAAGCGGTATACGTTCCGATAATATTCATCAAGATAATAACCAGACGAAATTCGGTAGGCCCCATACTTCCGTAAGTCAAACGGAATTCATTCTTTACAATTGCACAAATATAAGTATAAGCTGACAGTACCAAGTAGCCGGCCAATACCAGCAGAGCGATGTCAAAACGGAACATCGGTGACAATCCCGCACCCACACACATAATAGTAATAGTTCCCGCATCGAGTGTATGATCTATAAAAAAACCATACAAAGGGCGCTGCAACTGACGTACGCGAGCCAAAGTGCCGTCCAGACTGTCGCCATACCAATTAAGCACCATTCCCAATGAAGCTAACCAAAGATACAAGATATTGTCGTTCGCCAAGTAGCATCCTACGGCATACAACAAAGCACCAAATACGCCTAAATAAGTTAAAAAGTCGGAAGTGACCCAACGTGGCTGCCTCTGAGCCAACCAAATAAGAGCCACCTTTTCGGCTCTATTGAGAATTGACGTTTGAATTCTCTCTGAAGATTCTTTTCCCATTATTTTATTGATAATTTATTTTTATTGCTAAAAGGATTCAAGACAACACATTACTCGAATCTCTCTTTAATCATTGAAAAGGAACAAACGCATTTCCCCTGCCAAGATTCAAAGTTTTGTCCGAAAGTTCTTTTTCTTTCATTTATATCATAATGATAGAACAAATTTATAGTTTTAAATTCAGAAACAGCGTGTTTTGACTAAAATAAATCCAACAAACAATAAATTTTACTATAAAATCTATCAAAATCTCTATTTTCAAGTCTAGGAAGAAATGTTTATTTCTTTTCCTCTACCTTCCGGTTTCCAAATTTCATCAATCCAATACCCAGTACGACCCAAATCAATTCTCGGATACGCATTATCAAGCCCATATACACTCCATATGCGTAAGGCATAGCCAATCCACCCACAGCCAGAGCAAAGCCTCCTTCTCTCCCTCCCAGCTGCATAGGCAAGAAGAAAAGTGCATTGGCAAACAATGAGGTAAAAGCCAATATCAAGATGGAATCCCAATAGCTTACATCACCCGAAAATATCTGAAGAATGAAGTAGATTTCGGCACACGATGCTACTCTCGCAAAGAATTCGGCCACCAAAGAAGAATAAAACGTGATGCGATGCTTACTGTGAAGTTCTGCTATCTGACGGTCTATCTGTTCTAACGACTCTTGTTTACGCTCGGCAAAAGACACCGCCCAATTCTTTACAAAAGGTACTTTCTGAAGAAAACGGATACAACGCATCACCAAACCCGATTTGTATCCTTTAAGAAAAAAATAAACTCCTAACAGACAGAATGCTCCGGCAAAAGCCAAAAACAACGAAAGTCCTAACTCCACATGATGAAAATACAAAACGACGTATAACAAGATAGAAAACAACCAAAAACAAAAGTGTGAAAAAATATGCATCATCACATACAATATCACACTTGAAGTAGCCTTTTCCACTCCTACATAAGGTGAAAGTTCCATAATACGGTAAGGTTCCCCTCCCATTAGTCCCACAGGTGTAGTTGTATTTAAAGCAAAACCTGTAATTGTATATTTATAAACTCTCCAAAATGGAATCTTCCGTCCCCGAAAGCCATCGTGAATAATGATATACCAGGCCCCCGCATTCATCAGATAAATAAAAGCCCACAGCACTACCACTACCGGGAACCAAATTCCTGCTCTACGAAGACTTCCACTCAGTTCCTCATACGACACATCAAAAGTAAAAAGCATGATGGCAATCGCCACCACGCCAAAAAGTAAGAATATATTCCTGTATTTATTCTTCATCTACCGTATCCAGTTTCAGTTTATCACTGTCATCTCTTCTCTCATAATACTGCTTACGCAAAGGGCGTGCCGAAGCCTCTTCCTCACGACGGCGATTACGGAAAACATCCATTGCAGTATAAATAGCCTGGCGGAAAGAATCTTCCGAAGCAATACCCTGTCCGGCAATATCATAGGCAGTACCGTGGGCTGGTGAAGTACGAATGATAGGCAGCCCGGCAGTAAAATTAACACCTTCATCCATAGCTAATGCTTTGAACGGCGCTAATCCCTGGTCATGATACATTGCCAATATACCATCAAAATGACGGTAGTTACCTGATCCCATAAAGCCATCCGAAGGGAAGGGGCCAAAACATTGAACTTTACGCTTGAGCATTTCTTCCATAGCCGGTTTGATGATTGTTTCCTCTTCTGAACCGATCACTCCATTATCACCTGCATGAGGATTTAATGAGAAAACAGCAATACGAGGATTGTCAATTCCAAAATCCTTTTTCAAAGAACGATGAAAGAGTTCCATTTTTTGCATAATCAACTCTTTAGTCAAGTGAGTCGCAATCTCTCCCACTGGAATATGCCCGGTAACCAAAGCCACACGAAAATCATCTTTCAGCAAAATCATCAATGCCTGATGTCCTTCACCTGCTCTTTCTTCAATATACTCAGTGTGTCCCGGAAAATGGAATGTATCCGACTGAATAGTATGTTTATTGATAGGAGCAGTAACCAACACATCAAAGACTCCATCTGCATAATCCTTCAACGCCATTTCCAAAGCTGCCAGTGCAGCTTTACCTGCCTCTAGGGAAGGTTTAGAAAGTTCCACCTTCAATTCTTCTTCAGTACAGTTGATGATGTTTACTCTGCCATCCTGTATTTCAGATACCGAGTTAACAATACTGAAGTTGGTAGGAATATCCATAGCCTTGCGATGATAAGCAGCCACCTTAGGTGAACCATAAATGACCGGCGTACACAAGTCTAGCATTGTAGGGTCAGAGAAAACCTTGAGAATCACCTCATAGCCTACTCCGTTAATGTCTCCGTGGGTGATGCCCACTCTTATTTTACGTTCTTCCATGAATTATTTATTGTTTATTTCTACATCTTTTTGGGGTTGTACCTCTTCCAAGGCAACATCTTGTGGGATACTATTCACTTTTTTCTCAGAAGGTAATCTCAAGGTATAGAGAGCGGCATTCAACTTACGCATCTGATCTCTCTTGAGTTTTCCTGGATTATACACAAAACCTTCCACAACAATGACACGAGCATTGGCACGATCAACGCGCATATGTGAAACAAACGGGCCACCCATTGCATCGTTCTTCATTTCCCATAGTCCTCTAGCCTCAAATGTATAATCTCCTTTAATTCCCAAGCTGCGTACCTCTACAAATGCAGAATCGGCAGTTTCCATATACATTCCAGCACGAGAGCCTGGGATGTTTATCTGCATTACAGAATCACGTTTATGGATAAAATACTCTTTAGTAAACGTATTATGGTCGCGAAAAGGAAAAGAATACATCACAAAATTCATATCATTCAAATTGGTAGAAGCCCACAAGAAATCCTTACCGGTTTTGGCTGACTCCATTTCTACCGGCATCCATATATCACAGTCGAAAAGGCTTCCTGCCTTGGCTGAAATCATATGATTATGCTTTTCTTCCAGAAGATTGATTTCACGGTTCATCTCTGCACGCGTAAAGAAATCAACAATCAATCTGCCGTTACGAGAAACATACTCGGCAAATTCTGTCTGATTTGGAGCCTGAATAGTCATAATCATCTGAGGGGCAGCATATACATTTCTAGAGTATTTAAACTTAGTCTGTGTATATGAATTTGGGTTGATATCCACTACCACAATATTACGAAACAGGCGCATACTACGGTCATAATATGCCGGGCGAACTCTAGATATGCGGAATGAACGCTCGGACTGAGGCAGTCCGGGTACATCTGAATCCAGCACATGATACAAAGCACTATCCGGACTCATCCAGCAATTGTCTTCTGCTACTACCAACACCTCATAAGGTCGTCCACTGGAGTTAGGTGTCAAAATACTTTTCCCATCACTCTTACATGAAGCCAGTACCAGCACCGCCAATACCAAACTCAAACAAAAGTTAAAGTGTCTCATAGATAAATAATGTATTAAAAAGTTTCATGATTCTTTTCAGCCTGCTGCTTGGCTGTCGACAACATTCCGCAAGCTGCAAAAATATCTTCCCCCCTTGAAGCACGGATGGTAGCAAACACCCCATGCTGAGTAAGATAATCCCTGAAAGCCAACATCGAATCCATATCCACGCCTTCCAAATCTACATTCGGAATAGCATGGAAACGAATCAAGTTTACCCGACAATCCAATCCACGCAATACTTTCACCAATTCTTTAGCATACAAAGCACTATCGTTGACTCCTTTAAATACGATATATTCAAATGACAAGCGACGCTGCTTGCTGAAATCATAGCGACGCAAGATTTCCAAGATTTCAGTCATTGAAAAAGCTTTTTCTGCAGGCATCAGTTCCCTACGCTGTGCCGGTACCGGCGAATGAAGGCTCACGGCCAAATGGCAATCGCTTTCTTCAAGAAAACGCTCCAATCCTTTGCGCAATCCCACAGTAGATACCGTTATACGTTTCGGACTCCAAGCATAGCCATAGTCTGCAGTAAGGATTTCCAATGCACCCAATACCGCATCCAGATTATCAAATGGCTCGCCCATACCCATAAACACGATATTGGTCAACGTATCTCGTTCTGGAACCGAATAAATCTGATTCAAAATCTGCGAAACAGATAAGCTATTGGTATATCCCTGCTTTCCGGTCATACAGAACTTACAGTTCATCTTACAACCGACTTGTGATGATACACACAAAGTAGCACGGTCAGTGTCTGGTATATACACCGTTTCGATAAAATCACCCTCTGGAGTACAGAACAAATATTTTACCGTACCATCTACCGAACGCATTTCATGCACAGGTGCCGAAGCGCCAATTTCATAGTTTTCCTTCAGCAGTTCACGATTCTTCACCGACAAATTGGTCATTTCATCAATTGAAACCACCTTCTTACTATAAATCCATAAAGCAATCTGCTTAGCAGTAAACGCAGGCATACCCATATTACGTACTATATTCTGAAGTTCGGACAATGTTTTTCCGAGCAAAGGAACTTTATTTGCATCCATCATTCTATGCTTATTCTATACAATTAACATACAAAGTTAGACAAAAAATAAGAAATATCCTGTATACTTAAGCATATTTCATAAAAATGAATTGCTTTAAAACATCTCTGAAACATCTCAAAAGCAAACAAATTTGCTTTTAAATAACAAAAGGCTGCCCTTTTCAGGACAGCCTTCCACTTATTTTTCCAACTAAATTACCATTTAGATTTTAGGACCTTCACCAAACTGAGGATTTTCTTTGTCATACCAAACACGTTGTTTATTCAGTACAGCAGGGTCTGCATTGTCAGAACCATAAGAGAATCCCTGAGCTTTGATAGCTTCCAATGTAATATCATGAAGCTGATCGTCCGGCCCTGGCTCGCTTACTTTGCAACGTCTAGGAATCAACGGAGTATAGTCAATTTTATTATCAAAGGCTTGCCATGGCAACAATTTACTATTCTTCATAGGGACACCTGAACGACGTACATTCACGAACTGATCAGTAGGGTTCATGATATAATGGATGTACTGCTGGATATAGACCTTCTCTAAGTCAGACTTCTTGTCGCCGGTCAACTTGTAAGCATCATTTTCCAACATTTTATTCACCATCTCATCATTAATCTTAATCAGTGCATCTCCTTTGTCATTTACGTTTGCACGAGAATAATAAGGAACCTGATTCAATGCAGCTGCTCTATCATATACATAAGCCGACAAACGAACACCATCGGTCAAATGTGCTTGAGCTGTTTTTGGGGTTTTTGCGCCCAACAAATTAAACTCAGCTAAAAGCAATTGTACTTCTGCAGCAGAGAAATAGATACCATACCATGGAGTATTCAAGATATCCTTGTCCGGAGTGACATCCGGTGCATCTGGATAAGTAAAATCATAAATACCTTTCACCAATTCCTGATTACGATATGAAATCAATGAATAGTTACGCTTACCACCGGCACTTGTTTCTAACTGCAACAATTTGCCTGTCGGGTCAAAATACCACTTATTAGCGTCTTGCTGACCAGCACCAACCTGCAAAGGTACCCCCAAGAAACGCACCCAAGGCTCACCCATACTTTCTTTTTTCCATCCCAAGAACTTTCCATCTTTAATATCTGCATTTTCTTTGATATAAGGAGGAAGTTCTTTTTTCTGATCTAAGAATGCCTGTACTACAGGAGCATTGAATTCATTCTTTGTAAAGGCACTCAACAAACGAGTATCACGATTCTTTTTCAAGAAATCGATAAACACTGCACTACCTGCCCCTTGAGGGAAGTCGTTGTTCCAATGATTATCATTCTTTCCTCGATTATAGACCAAGTCATCAGCTGCAGATTCAAGGAAACCAACAGGAGACTCAACAGCCTCGTTTACAATCTGTATCGCCTTAGCTCGGTTTGTATTGATTAAACGAGCTGCAATTTTCAATTTCAAAGAATTCGCCAACTTTGCCCATTTCTTCACATCACCTTTATAGATAAAATCCTGAATACCCAATGAGTATTTCACTTCATGAGTAGACAGATACTTAATTGTTGCATTCAGTTCATCCAACAGAACATCAACCAACTCTTCCTGAGTATCATATTTAGGAAGGAAGTTACCGGTATAACGAGCCTGCTCAGCCTCTGAATACTGCTTAGAACCATACATATCTGTATCATTCAAAGCCGAAATAGCCAATAGCGGATTACACAAATACTGCATGAATTCATATTTAGCTTTATCCGACTCATTCATTAAAGAAATCTGATAGCGCAATTCATTGACCATACGCAAGGTTCTGTTAACATGAGAGCCCACGCTTCCTTGTTCTGTAATTTTGTTAAAACCATCTAGGTTACCTCCAGGGCTTACAATACACTGGCTCCAAGAAGCCATACGTGGATAGTCATAAAACCAAGCGGCATAATCCATCGGTTCAAACTCTCTCAGACATTCAGCGAACAAAAAAGAAGGTATAGGTTTTGATATAGCCGACTGATTCGTGTTTATATCTTTAAATTCATCAGAACAAGAAGAAAAGACTCCCATTCCAAACAAACAAGATGTCAATACATATTTCAGTTTCATATATTTCAAATTTTAAGGAGATTAATTAATTAGAAATCAGCACTGATTGTGAACGAATAGTTTCTAATATAAGGTTCGTAACCACGAATACGGAACTCAGCCGATCTGTTACCACGAACACTTTCCGGATGCACATCATTAGGCAATGAGTTATATATATAACCAACATTGTGTGCAGAGAAACTTACACTCATATTCTGAGCTCTAAGTTTTGCAGCAAATGTTTTTGGTAATCTATACGACAAAGTGATGTCACGAAGAGCAACGTAGCTCAATTCATGAACCCAGTCATCATTTATAACACCCTGCCCCCAGCTGTTTCGTGTGAGGTGATAAGCTCCGGCATGTGTTGGTTCAATGATACCTTTATCTACAGCCTCCTGATGAGTCATACCACCAATATTATGCACTTTACCATCAATACCGGTTGCCTGTGTACCAGGAGCAAACACACCTTCCAAAATTACACCATCATCATAAACTATACCCTTACTGTCTGCAAATCCACTAGTCCAACTCAAACCACCATGCTCTTTATCACGATAAGCCAAAGAAGTCTTAGTCCAACCATTAGAAGTACCATAACGGCTACTATACATAGCAACCAAACCTCCTATACGCATATCAATACCTACATGCAAAGATAAGTTTTTCCAAGTCAAGTCTGTATTGATAGAACCCAAGAAATCAGGCTGCATGCTACCCAACTCCTGAACCTGTCCGCTTCTACGAGTAGAAACGACACGACGCTTATCAGAATATTCCAATAAGATACGACCTTGTTCGTCACGTGCCGGCAAGATATCAGACATCAGCAAACCATATTCACCACCAACTCTGGCAACCGAACCTACACGATAGTCATAATTATTAACCTCACCGGCCAAAGTAATATATCTAGCAGCATCCGGATGCAGTTCCACAATCTTGCTCACATTCTTAGTCCAAGTGAATCCCAAATTCCATTCCCAGTCCTCATTACGGAAAGGAACAGTATTAATAGCCAGTTCCACACCCTTATTTTCAATATTACCGGCATTCACCAGCTGCTTTTCTACACCGGAAATGGAAGGCTCAGCAATTTCCATAATCTGATCCTTTGTATTTTCCTTATAATAAGTAGCATCAATATTGAAACGGTTTTCAAACATACGGAAGTCCAAACCGATTTCCCAAGCGTTCTTACGCTCCGGCTTCAAGTTGGCAGCCTTCATCACCATATCCAACGTATTGGTATAGATATTATTTCCGTCAGGCAATTCTATCGGTTTAAATCCATATACCTGATTGATGTAATAAGGATTTGTATCATTACCTACCTGAGCCCATGAACCACGGATTTTAGCAAACGAAATCCAATTAGGCAATTTATTACGGAATGTTTCAGTAATAATCCAAGAGCCCGATACAGAAGGGTAGAAATAAGAATGGTTACCTGTACCATTTGAATACACCAAAGCAGAAGACCAGTCATTACGTCCTGTTATATCCAGGAAGACCTGATTCTTCCATCCTAAGTTCAATGCAAAGATTGCAGAAAGCATACGTTTTTGGCTCTGCAAACCACCTTCCGATTTCTTCGGCTTCTTTGAGTTGTCTACAAACCACTGTCCGGGAACGACCATACCACCATCTGTTTCAATTCTATAATTGTTGCTGCTGGTATTATAATATTCAAAACGAGCAAAGCCACCTACAAAATAATCCTCCTTGAATGTCTTGTTCCAAGAGAAAGTACCGCCAAAGGTAGCTTGTTCTTTTGTATTTTGGAAGATAGCATACATACCTCCTTCATTTTCATATCCTGTACCCAACTGTTTATCTTCACCTTTATTATAATAGTAGTTCATATTGGCATCAGCCTTAAACTTCAGCCAATCTAAGATGTCTACATTCAATTCAAAGGTAGGACGTACTACGGTTTCTTTCTGGCGATATTCGTTTTTGTCGATAGCAAACCAATAGTCTTTACCAGGCACATTAGCATACTTATCACCATAATTCTTATCCGCTAAACCTCCATGATCTCCCAAATATTTATCACGGAAATATTTAGCGTCATACATCGGATTCCAAATACCTTGAATAAAGTTTTCCCCGATATTTCTTGCTGCATTCTTAGGAGTAGAATTGGCAAACGTAATAGAAGCTGCCACACTCACACGGTCACTCAATTTATGACTAGCCTTAGCCAAGAACGAATAACGTTCAAACGTATTGTTTGGAGTAGTAGACTCAGCATGCTTATAAGACATAGAAGTATAGAATGTAGTCTTTTCATTGCCACCATGCACAGCCACGTTGGTGTTTGTATTAAAACCAATCTGATACATATCCAACATATTATTCTTTCTCGGAGAATAAGTAGTCATCGTACCATCGTAGTTTTCAATTCCACGTCCGTCATATTTAGGACCGAACCCCAAACCCGGAGCATCAATCAATGAAGGACGCCCATCTTTGTTAACAGATAACTGAGCAGGGTCCCAAATACTACCATTTCCATCCGCATCTTTCCATCCCGGCAACCATCCGTCACCATATTCATTTTGGATACCCGGAGTTTTATAAGCATGGTCAAAACCGAAAGACTGAGATACACTTACACCCAATCCCTTACCAGCCTTACCACTTTTGGTAGTGATAACCACTGCACCATTCAAACCACGAGAACCATACAATGCAGTTGCAGCTGCACCTTTCAATACAGAAACCGAGGCAAAATCATCCGGGTTCAAGTTCTTCAACTCATTACCATAGTCATTTGAATTGGCACCCCAGTTCAAGTCCTCATTACCGGAAACATTATTATCCAAGATAACACCATCCACCACATAGATAGGCTGGTTGTTGTTACCCATAGTAGAAGCACCACGAATCTGAATTTTAGTACCACCAAACATACCACCATCTGAACCGGCAATTTCCACACCGGCTACCTTACCTTGCAAAGCCGATACCGGATTAATGTTGTTGGTTTTCAAATCATCTCCTTTCAATTCAGTCACAGCATAACCCAAGGCCTTGGTTTCACGCTTCATACCTAAAGCAGTCACCACGACTTCTGCCAAAGTCTGAGTGTCGTCTTTCAAGACAACTTCAATAGGAGTACCTTTCCATACAACTTCCTGAGTTTGATAACCTACAAAAGAGATGACGATTACATCTCCGTTTTTCACATTGTCTAATGCAAATTCTCCATCTAGATTAGTTATTGTACCGTTTGTAGTGCCTTTAACCATTACGGACGCACCAATTACAGCCCCCATTGCATCTTTAACTAAACCTTTACATTGTTCAGCCTGCTGGGAAACCTCTGTTGCAACTGCCCCCGAATAAGGAGCAGCAAAAGCTGAACCTATCCCTCCAACGAGAGACAAAGCGCAGCCAACTGATTTTAAGTACTTTAGCATAATTATTATTATTGTTTATAAATATAAATGCAAAATATATATGTAGATATTTATAAAAAACGAGTCGCAAATTTAGTAAAATTACACAAAAACAAGTCTGCATTACTCTTTTTTTTATCTATTTCCACAATATTTTATATAAATATATGTATCTTTCTGTTGAATTCACTTCAAAACCACCTGTTAAATACGACTCATCAGAAACATTCATCTTCCCCCAATAATACATCTTTCGGAAACAAGCGCTTTCATAATCCATATAAATTTCTTAAATTTGTATCGAAAACAATATTCTTTCTTGACATTTATGGGCTATAATTCAACGGCAACCTTAAATCAATCAATTGAGAATCTGTTATTTCATCCCCCTTGTTAGAATGGATATATTAGCCAATTAATCACCAATATAATATGAATAAATTTAAACTTTTAGCATTTCTATTCTCTGGAATCTGTAGCATGAATGCTTACGGACAGAGTTTGTTTGAAAAACATGAACGCACCCTTACTTTACCGCAAGGTTATGTGTGTCACCGAACAGCCGACCCTATCAAGATCGACGGTAAGCTGAAAGAACAATCTTGGACATTGTCGCAACCTACTTCTTCTTTTGTAGACATCAGTGGAGAAGGTTTTGCAAAACCTATCTATGACACTTATGCAAAAATGCTTTGGGATGATGACTATTTATATGTAGGAGCGGTATTGGAAGAAAAAGACATCGTAGCTAGACTGACTCAGCGCGACACCATCATCTACCACGACAATGACTTCGAAGTTTTCATTGATCCAGATGGTGACGGTCATCATTATTTTGAAATAGAAAACAATGCACGCGAAGTCATCTTTGACTTGATGCTTGACCGCCCATACCGTAGTGGTGGTAATTTCATGATTCAATGGGACTGCCCTGGACTGAAACTGGCAGTAAATAAAGTAGGAACTCTCAACAAATCGACGGACACAGACAAACAGTGGAGTGTGGAAATGGCCATTCCTCACAAAGCCTTGACCATGAACTTCAACAACCCTCTGAAAGCCGGAAACTATTGGCGCATCAACTTCTCTCGTGTTCAATGGTTGAAAAAAGGCGGACCGGAAGAAAATTGGGTATGGCAACCTACTGGAAAAATCGATATGCACATGCCGGACCGTTGGGGATTCTTATACTTCTCTGACAAGACTGTAGGCAGTGGAACTGAAACGTTCAAGTATCCATATAATATGGCTGCATACAAATTAATTTGGGCAATGTTCTATGAACAGCAGAATTTCCATGCTAAAGAAAACAACTACATCCGCACAGTAGACAACTTCTTCTTAAGTGACGCTGAATACAAAGATCTGCCAAAAGATGCAACTATCCAGGTTGAAGCTACTGCACATACTTATTTAATGTCTATCAGCTTGCCTAGCGAAGGGGTACGTTACACATTGAACCACGAAGGTCGCTTCCAAGTAGAAAAGATATCACCACGCATTGTCAAGAACTGGATGTGGATGCGCATCAAGGAAGACAAGTCTTCTGCAGATTATCTCAAAGAATTTAAATTGATGAAAGACTGCGGCATCAGCGGTGTAATGTTTGAAGGATATGACGAACGCGTCTACAAACTTTGCAAGGAAGCCGGATTGGAAGCTCACTATTGGAAATGGACAATGAACCGTAGAGAGGTACTGGAAACTCATCCTGACTGGTTTGCCGTAAACCGTAAGGGAGAATCATCTTTCGACAAGCCTGCATACGTAGACTATTACCGCTTCTTATGCCCAAATCACGAAGGGGTAGCTGAATATTTGGCTCAAGACTACGTGAAGATATCTAAATTGCCTTATGTAGACGGAGTTCACTTAGACTATGCACGTTTCCCAGACGTAGTGCTCCCTGTAGGCCTATGGAAAAATTATGATATCGAGCAGACAAAAGAACTGCCGGAATACGATTACTGCTATTGTGATGTATGCCGCAAGAAATTCAAGGAAATGACAGGAAAAGACCCTCTTGACTTGCAGTTCCCTATGCAGAACCAGTCATGGGTAAACTTCCGCTTGAACAGTATCTCTAAAGTAATTGATACTATTACTAAGACTGTGAAAGCTAATGGTGGAACTCCTATTTCATCAGCTGTATTCCCTGGACCTTCCATGGCCAAGAGTATGGTTCGACAAGATTGGGGCAATTGGCACCTGGATGCTTACTTCCCAATGATTTACAATGGCTTCTACTTTGAAGGAGCCGACTGGATTGGCAGCTCTGTAAAAGAGAGCGTACAAACTGTAAATGGAAAAGCAAAAGTTTACGCTGGCCTGTTCTTCCCTGATATCAAAGACGACTTTGAAGCTGCATTGGACGCCGCTTTCGATAACGGAGCATCTGGCGTTTCATTCTTCGATGGTCCAAACGAAGAATATCTGCTGAAACTGAAAGATTATTTGGCTAAAAAAGGTTTTCAGATAAGCAAATAACCAAAGTAATCACCTATAAAGATATACTTTCTTTATGATAAAAATCCCGGTCCTCATTCAGGTCCGGGATTTTTATATTTCCACTCAAGGCTTCCTGATAGAATACTTGTTACCAATCCATAAAATCAAACAAATTATAATGCTTATATAAAATCATTTATGTAATTTTGCCGCACTGCTGAGGTGACATTAAGCAGATTTTTAGATTTATGTATTAACACAACCTATCTTATGTACACAGTAATCAAAAGAATGGAAATTTCAGCTTCTCATTTCTTGAATTTATCTTATTCGAGCAAATGCGAACAACTTCACGGTCACAACTGGATTATCACAGTTTATTGTCGTTCCTATGAGCTGGACGAAAATGGAATGGTAGTTGACTTTTCCCACATCAAAAAAGTAGTAAAAGACCAATTAGACCATAAGCATCTTAACGATGTACTTCCTTTTAATCCAACAGCAGAAAATATCGCACAATGGATTTGCAGTCAAGTATCTCATTGCTTCAAGGTTGAAGTAAGTGAGTCGGAAGGTAATACAGCTATCTATGAGAAAGATTAACGAAATATTCTACAGCCTACAAGGAGAAGGCTTTCATGTAGGTACTCCTGCCGTTTTTGTTCGTTTCTCCGGATGTAACCTCCACTGTGACTTCTGCGACACTCAACATGAATCGGGAGAGATGCTTACAGACGAAGAGATACTGGCACGCATCAATGCTTACCCTTGTAAAATGGTCATCCTTACTGGAGGAGAACCTGGATTATGGATTGATGACGAGTTGATAGACAAACTGCACAATGCGGGAAAATACATCGCCATCGAAACCAACGGTACTTGTATTTTACCCCAACAAATAGACTGGGTGACTTGCTCTCCCAAACAAGGTGGCAACTTGAAAGTTCAACAGATAGATGAAATAAAAGTAGTATATACCGGACAGGAAGTTTCCGCTTACCTGCAATTGCCTGCTTCACATTATTTTCTGCAGCCATGCTCAGGCAAAAACACCGCCCAAGTGATTGAATACATCAAAAAAAATCCGCAATGGAGACTCAGTCTACAGACACATAAACTGATTGACATTCCTTAATTGCCGATAGCTTAAGATAGAAAGGAAACGCTATATAGCCAGTTCCAAGAAGAACCATGCCATATAACGTTTTCTTTTCATTTTTCTACCAAACTATTACTCTCCTTCATCCAAAGAATAAAACTTCACCCAATCTATCTTCATTTCCACCGGATAATCTTTTGGATTGGCCTTACCTACCCAAGAGCCTTCTATCTGCATGTCTACCAACAGATAAAAAGGTGTGCCAAACGGATACTGGCCTTTTTTGTCTGTCTGAACACGGGGATAGGTAAAGGTGTGGTTTCCGTTGATGGAGAACACCAGACTGTCGGGCAATATTTCCACGGCATACACATTATACCCTTCCGGATTTATCGCACCCTTTCCACCATGAGGAGGGTTTTCGGTTTCTTTCAACACATAAGTATAATACGAATGAACAGTCTGATAAGCAAAGGCATCACGATTCAACCGTTCCATAATATCTATTTCTCCGGCATTAGGCCATTTCCCTTCTGCAGGAAGTAGCCAGATAGCAGGCCAAGCACCTTGAGCCGCCTGAAGTTTTGCTTTTACTTCTACCTTGCCATAAGTCAATGTCTGTTTGTCTTTAGTGTAGACACCTCCTGTGATGTAACGGGCGGTATCTTGCGGTGAAATACCATTGTTAACCTTACCACGCAATACCAACTTGCCACGCTTCACCTCATAGAGTGACGATTCATCCGACATATGACGGTTCCAGTCGGAACCACCTCTTGGAATCTTACTCCAATATCTATCATTAATTTCACGTCCTCTGAAAGTTTCTTTCCAGAATAATTTATATTTAGGTTCTGAAGCAAACAAAGTACTTCCCATTCCTATTCCTATAGCAAATAACGCTGCAGCTTTAATCATTCTCATATATTATCGTTTTAAAATCACTCCAAAATTAATACATTTTGGTAACATCCAACCACAAAAAGAGAACTATATCCACTTTCTCAAAAGCCGGATATAGTTCTCTTATTAAAATCTACCTTATTATATATATGCTTTCTCTTTTATTCAAGAGGCAAACCGGCTTCGTTAGACGGCCAATAAGGATTTTGATACAAGTTAGGAGCCAGTTTCAGTTCGCTGATACCGATAGGGTTCAAATAATATGCCTTTTTCCATGTATATCCATTATATAGTTGGTTATTGGTCTTCCAACGCTGCAACGGACGCATATACTTACTTACAGACTTCATAGATACATTAGAGTTGGTAGTGCCATCGGCTATCAGTTTTTCTGTATCTTTAGTATAGTTCTTATAAGCTTCATCCCATAAGTTCATACCTTCAGGAATAAATGGTTTGGTAAACAATCTATCCCAAGAACGCCATCTCTTCAAGTCATCCCAACGCATACCTTCACCAATAAATTCACAACGACGTTCGCGACGGATGTTATACAAAGTAGCATCTACCATTTTGCCGGCAGACCATACACCCAAATCGTTCAGTTCAGCTTCCTTAGTCATATCAGTGTTAGCAATTGTCTTTTGGAAATCTTCATCCACACCGGCACGGGCTCTAATAGCCTTCCAATAAGCAGTAGCCTTGGCATCAAGCTTTTGGTCCTTCTCGTAACAAGCTTCAATATAATTCAAATAAGCTTCAGCCGAGCGAAAAATAGGACAAGCATTCGTTCCCAATGTTTCATCACTATATCTCTGATTATAATCATAAGTAAAGTGCTTACGCTGCCTATAGCCGGTTAAGTCGCGTGTCTGTACAGACGGGTCAGTAATATTAGGTTTTTCCAAATGAACGACCACTCCTGTATCTTTTACACTCGATTCTGCCGGGTCACTTTTCAGCACCGTATTTTCAGCCCAAACAAAGAGTTGCATTCTTTCATCTCTACCTTCAGATTCTTTATCCAAGCTCTTGTCTCCTTTAAAACCAGAGTTAGATGCATAAACAGGAAGTCCGTTCTTCATCAAGAATGAAGAAATTAAGCTACGTGTAAGTCCATTATTATCGCCCAGTTCCAAACGATGTGGAGCATTATGAGAGATATTTTGTCCTTTATTATATTCTTTCCACAAAAGCACTTCTGAAACCCCTGCCAAATTGGGTTGGCTGAACATTTCAAAATAAGGATTCCAACCATAAATCTGTCCAAATTTAGGGTTCATTACATGAGAGTTAGTTTGCAATGCGACCTTGTCTGCAACCTGTTCTGCCGCCTTCATTGCCTCAGTAAAGAAGAATTTAATTTCTTCATCAATATTACCCGAGAAATTCTTTCCCGGCCAATTAGCATCACCCGGAACACGTCCGCTACCCTTATGATACTTTTCAAAAGTTCCCTCAAACAAAGCCACTCTCGATTTATACAATAATGCCACTTGCTTATTAACACGCTGATTATCCATAAATCCACAATCTTTCAGTCGCTTAATCGCTTCATCTAAATCACTCAAGATGAATCGAGCCACCACATTTCTAGGCTCACGCACTGATTTTTCCTGCAAATAAGCCTCTTCATTAGGAAGAACTTCTTTGATAATAGGCAAATCACCAATTCTTACCATAAGATTGTAATAAGCCATCGCACGGAAAAAATATCCTTCCCCTAAATAGTGATTCAAAGTTTCACTATCACCGGAGATGAGTCCTTTTGCCATTCTATCTGAAACCGTATTCAAAAAATAATTCCACACACGAATCTTTCCGTAATCTCCCTGAAGTGTTTGCCCTTCCGATACTTTCCAGTCACCCGCAAAATAACCTATATTGCCTTCACCTTGCAATAAATTATCTGTATTATTATCATTATTGGCCAAGCCTGAATTCCAAGCCTGAGGATGATACAACTGCTGCCCTTGAGAGTTAACCAAATGGCCATCATAATAATTGTTCAAATATGCAGCTAGCTGCTCAACAGTTGTAAAATATGTATCAGGAGTAACAGTAGCTATCGGCTCACGATCCAAAAAATCTTCACATGAAGTCAATCCTATACCGCCCATCCCAAAAAGCATGGAAGCGATAATATATTTATTCAATTTCATAATTTTCTTTCAATTTTAGAAGTTAACATTTAAACCAAACGACAAGGTTCTTTGCAATGGATAAATCTTTCCTGGTCCCCAGTCTCCACCAAGAGTTTCCGGATCGAATACATCAGAGATACTACTGAAAGTAAGCAGATTATCACCAGAGAAATAAATACGTACAGATTCAATTCCCATATTATTGCACCACTTACGAGGCAATGTATATCCCACTTGGAAGTTCTTTATACGCAAATAAGCCGCACTTTGCAAATAACCGGTCTGCGTTTGATGGTTTTTTCCTGCAGAACCAAACAAAGGACGAGGATAGTAAGCTCCAGGATTTTCAGGAGTCCAATAATCCAAATGTTCTTTAAAACAAGTAGACTGCCATTCACTACCTTCAGCACCCCAGAAATATGGTCCGGACAACCAATAATCACGCTTCATCACACCTTGCATGAATAATGAAAAGTCCAAACCTTTCCAAGCACCATCCAAAGTAAGACCAAATTTATAGCGAGGCTTATCATTACCGATAATCTTTAAGTCACCATGACTATCTAAAGTATTTTCACCATTGGTTACTTTTCCGTCACCATTTAAGTCTTTGTACATTACATCACCCGCAGTCCATGCAGACCCCCAGTTAGGTTTGTTATCCGCCAAATGCTGGTCCATCTGTTCTTGAGTTTGTGCCAATCCAACAGTGGTATAGCCCCATATCTCTCCCAGTTTCTTACCTGCATAATGATTATTCAATGCGCCTGTAGGATTATAGTATTTTGTAATTTTTTCCTGGTTATCATCCAAAACCAATCGTACACCATATTTAAAGTCTCTGATTTGGTCTCTCCAAGAAAGTTCCAATTCCCAACCATAAGACTTCAAATTGGCATTATTCAATTTTGGAGGAGTAACACCTAGAATACCCGGCAGTGGAGAAGCATCAGCAACCATATCTTTAGTCCATCTATTATAATAACTAAATGAACCGGTAAAACGATTACTAAACATTCCCCAGTCAAAACCTAAGTCCCAGCTTTCAATCGTTTCCCAAGTCATTGAACTACTTACAATACCTGGCAATCCTGCTGCATTCTGTTTATTTCCACCAATCAGCCAACCTGTAGAATTCACTCCTGTCGGCATTCCTTGGAAAAACGGATAATAACTCTCTACATTATTATTACCCAACTGTCCCCAAGAACCTCTTAATTTTAAAGTACCTATTGTTTCAACCAAAGGTTCAAAAAAACTTTCTCGTGCGATATTCCAACCGGCAGAGAAAGAAGGGAATAATCTCCATCGCTTATCACCAATAAATCTAGAAGAACCGTCATAACGTAAATTGGCTTCCAAAATATAGCGTTCCTTATAGTTATAGTTCAAACGACCAAAAAAACCGGCAATGGCAAGTTCACCTGCACCACTTCCTGTCTTCTGATCAGATTGTGTTGTTCCCAATTCCGGAACATTTGGAGTTATAATATTCGTACCGAAACCCCATAAATTACTATCTTTATAAAGTTCGGCATTAAAACCTGCCATGACTTTAAAATAATGACCGGCTATAGTTTTTGAATAATCACTAAAGAAGGTAGTTGAAAAATAATCTTGTGATTTCCTTTCATCCCTTACCTCAGAATATCCGGCAGTACCACCGTTCCACGACAACAAATATGGTTTGTCATCTGCATCATAACCATAGATAGGCAAAACAGCCCAGTGTCCCTTTTCAGTATGATGACGCATATTTCCTTCTACTGTAATATGCCAATCTTTCAACGGTTCAAAAATAAACTGCAACTGATTGGTATACCAGTTCTTTTCATTATTCTGTACACCACCCTCTTCCATTTGGATAATTTCCATGTCAGGGAACGAGTGTCCATGTGGGTCTACCGCCGGACAAGTCGGCCAACGGCGAGCGATATTATGAAAGAACAGACCTGTCATATAAGTAGGACGTTCATAATTCTCTCTAGTCCATTTTGCTGAATAATTCATCTTTGCCCAATCTGTCAACTGCGCCGAAATTTTAGCATTCATTGTATAACGCTTAAACTTATCCTCCCCATGACGAAGCAACCCTTTCTGACTCAAGAAGTTTCCACTCACCATATAAGTCAGTTTTTCAGTACCTCCACTAATGCTTACATTATGCTCGTGCGACGGTACATTTTTATCATAGAATTCATCAAACCAATTAGTATTGGCAAACGAAGCTCCATACGCATTATAATGATTATTGGTCTTATTTACAGTAGTTCCCCAATATTCCGGCTGGGAAGGATCTGTAAATTCACCATTAATATATTTATGCATATTATCCATCACCTCATTTGAAAATATCTGAGCACCTCCATCATTCGTACTGGCTCGATTGAAGTATTCTGCAAACTGAATAGAATTTACCATTTCTGGTATCTGGATAGCGGTAGAGAAACGCACATTTCCTGTATAATTCACCTTAGTCTTACCGCTCTTTCCACTTTTAGTAGTAATCAAAATTACACCAAATGCAGCACGGGCACCGTAAATAGAAGCAGAAGCAGCATCTTTCAATACAGATACATTTTCAATATCATTCGGATTGACAGTATTCATGTCCCCTTCAATACCATCAATCAAGACCAATGGATTACCGGAAGAGCCTGTACCGATAGTACCACCACCACGGATAGAAAAATTCATCTTACTATCTAGCGTACCGCCACCATTACCAATAGACATGGTCAAACCCGGAATCTGGCCTTGTAATGCTTGAGCTACATTCTGAACCGGACGAGACTCCATCACTTTAGAGTCGACCATACTAACAGCACCTGTTACATTTACTTTTTTCTGAGTACCATAACCTACCACAACGACCTCATCCAATACCTCTGTATCTTCTTTTAAAGTAATGTCTAAAGCAGAACCATTCCACTTTGTTTCAAAAGTTCTATAACCTACAAATGAAACTTGAATAACATCTCCTTTGTTTACATTACTCAAAGCAAATCGTCCGTCAAAATCTGTGATAGTACCATTAGAACTACCTTTGACTACAACAGATGCACCTATGATTGATTCACCATTAGCATCTTTTACGAAACCTTTACATTGTTCATTCTGCTGAGAGATTTCTGTAGCTGCCATTCCAGGCAAAGGAACTACAGATGCTGCTCCTATCCCCCCCATTAGGGATAGAGTACAACACATTGATTTTAAATGATTTAGCATAGATTAAAGTTTTAATTTACACATAGAAAACTATGACTATACCTATTTTTAGAAGTCTTTAGTTTCTTTAATAGCTGCAAAAGTAAATAAAAACATTAAAAAAAACAAGTATTGTTTAGCATTATTAAAAGAATTTATCCCCCTCCAAATGCTCAATAATTTAAATAATTAGGGCTATTATAATAGACTTTCTCCAATTTGAAGCAATCAGCCTCACTAATTCTAGCACTTTTATATGTTTCATTATTTACATTCTAAAATATCATGATACAATGTCAATAATTTGTATTGAATATAAACTATTTTTGAACTCTTACTTAATATACACAACTTATAATTACTTTCCAACCCCTCTCACCCAACCGTTTTCTTTCAAATAGCAATTTGGAAACATTTAGGCATCAAAACAATCTATTTGCACTAAAAAACAAGATTTTAAGAAATCACTATTTTCTATTTTTTATCATTCTAGAAAAATTTTCTAAATAATTATACGTCAAAAAATGTATATATGCAGCTTTTTTACAAAACTACACTAAAAAAGAGGGGTATTTGGATTTTATTTGTTCAGATCTTGTAATCATTCTTCAGAGAATAATTAATTATTCTCTGAAGAATGACGACATATTTTCTCTGAAATAAGCCTATGATTTTAACCTCCTTTTTTCTCCCTCGAAAAAAGGCAGCTATAGAGGGGAATTATTTTTCTAGATGAACTGAAAAAATATCGCCATTTTTCCATATAAATAACTACTATTCAACAAGATACAGAAATCCAACAGTCCTAGAATCAGGAATATCCACCCTCATCCCGTTCTTCTTGCATATTTTCAATTCTCATCAATCGCCATTTACATTTTGTCAAAATGTTATCGGCACCAATAAAAAAGTTTCCCTGCCAGTCTTACCGACCAACAAGGAAACTTCCAGCAATGCTTCAGCAAGCCATAGCCTACCTACTTTACTATGCGATAATAATCTTCTTTACGAGGTTTGGCCGATGGAGCAGCCTCAGCCGGATATCCCAAAGCTAAGGCACCTATTCCAACTAAGCCTTCGGGCAATCCCCACTGAACCATTAATTCCTGACCTTCGGGAGTAGAAAACATTTCACGCTCACGATGTATCCAGCAGCTGCCCAGACCAAGAGAATGAGCAGCCAACATCATATTTTCAAGTACACAACTGCCATCTTGTATCGGGTTATTGGCATTGGCCGGAGTAAAAACCAATACATAAGTAGGTGCATGATAATATGGATTGGAAGTGGTACCCATCACACGGGCATTCATGGCAGCCAAACGTGCTTTCTGCTCTTCATTTTGCACCGCTACAATGTATGGCGACTGCATTCCGCGCGAAGTTGGAGCATAAGTGCCTGCCTCCAATACGGTTGTCAGTTCTTTGTCTGTTATCTGCTCCGGCTTATAGCTCCGGCAACTGCGACGAGTCTTGATTATTTCTAAAAAGTCTTTTTCCATCTTGTTATTGTTGTTTTAAGTGAAATTCCACAGGGCGTCCATGCTGACAAGTAACAGTCAGAATGGTCTTGTCGCTTTCATAAGTTACACTTACCGCATCCATCGGATAAGCCAACTGCCATTTGCCATGCAGCACTACCGCCTTTTTTGCTGGAGAACTGGCTTCCGAAGTGGTATAAGTTTTTTCCTTGATATGTAAATTCGGGTCGCATACACTCATCACCATTTCAGAGTCTGTTTCCCTACGCATCACCATTGTTTCTGCCGAGACAACAGCTACGGTCTCGTCTCCATCAAGTGCAGTTTCCTCAAACACGGCGTAAGCAGTAATGCCGGTAGCATGGTCTTTTACTACATGAGCCATATTATCTCTGCGGAGCACTGTATAGACTGGCGCCTGTTTCGCTTCTGACAGTTGGGCTTCGGTAGGTTGTACCCATACCGAATATGCATACGAAGCATCCTTGGGAGCAATACCATGCTGCAAATAGGCAGAAGCATGCATTCCTTTATTGGCAGCCTTGGTACGTTCGTTACGACTTTCCTGTGATGCAATCTGCACCTTCACCTTTCCTTCTTCCACTTGATAGTAATTGCCATATCCATCGGCTATCCAGCACTGCTTGCCGCCTTCCAGCCCCTTTTCAAATCCAAGGCAGTCTACCACTTCTCCATTTACTTGAAGCACATTCTTTCCGGCACGATACTCACTTTGAAACAACGTGGTTTCTGTAGGATATTGAGTATTGCTGTTGCTGATTCCGGAGCCTAAACAAATCAGATGGTTATCAAAGCAGAACACCGACTTGCGAGCTACAAAATCGGGAGTGAAATTTGTATTTCTTGCTTCCGACAGTTTCATGGCAAACATCCCTTGTCTGCCTTCCAATGAAGAAGTTCCGGCAAACTCTTCCTTAGAGCGAGCCATCAAAGTACCCGGACGAGGACTATCCAGAAGTTCATAAGGCAGGTGAATGGTTGTGGTTCCCGGAAGGCGGTTCCAGTCCCATCCCTCTTCTACAAATCCGCTGGCCTTACGAGAGGGGATTCCCATAATCTGCACCGAGCCATAACTCTGATACCGTCCGTAGCGATTGTCTTTAGCATAGATTTCCGCCCCCCATACATTCGTGTTATACCCTTTCAAGGTCACCATCCAGTTATCACGGCGAAAAATGCCGGCAGCTCCATAGTTATACACAAAGAAACCTTCAGGAGCCTTGGCAGGCTCAATACCGTTTTCTTTAAAGAAGCGTGCCTCCGGAGTACTCTTGCCTCCCAACAGACGTAAGTAATCGGCTGCCAGATGACGGTCGAAAGTACCTCCCTCACCCGACAAGTCGCCCGACAAAGCCAGTTGTGCGAAAGCCTTGATGTCTGCATCACCCATCTTCCCAGTAAACGGATGACGACCTCCAATACCTATCCCCCACTCATGCAGATTACAATAATTACGCAGGGTTAGAAGAGCCTTAGCCAACCGTTGGCGCGCCTCCAAAGTAGGCATGAAGGCTGTTCCAGATGTCATCGCTACATAATCGGCCACGGTAGACAAAGCTCCGGTGGTATATCCCGGATAAAAACCTCCGTGATGAAAAGTGGTACCATCTACCTTAATGCCGCCAATGGTGCCCGGTGTATATTTTACTGAGCCTGACACCCATCGGGACAATCCTTCTAAAGCCTGCACCCGTCTGGTATCATCAGACAACATCATAGCAGCTATCAGCTTCGGCTGCAACAAGGTGTTCCAAGAATCCAGCATCTCATCCCTCACATCCGGACACGGGCGACGGGTCTCCTGTAATGCAGCCCAAAAAGCTAAAGTCTTGATAATTTCTTCTCCCAATGGTGAACAGCCAATCTGCTTTCTCATCAGCCAGGCAGTAGTATAAACCTTACGAATCTGATAGCCGTAGTGATGGTTCGTACCCATTCCGCTACCAAAAGCAAAACCCTGATTCATGGCATATTTCCAAACCGTAAAATAACGCTCTTCACTCTCCTGAGAATGATTGCGCACCACATCCAATGCAAATCCGGAAAGCATCGTTTCGATGTCGTTCCACGACAACTCTCCTTTCTTACGATTCAACTCATCAGGAGCCACAATCGGAGCACCCGAAAAGCCATTACCCACAGGCACAATGGCGGCTTTCCGATAAACATCCACTGCCTTTTTCACAGAGGAAGCCACATTAGTAGGAATCACAATCGACTTATCCAAGTTTTTTTCTATCTTATCCAAATCAGCCTTCTGAGAAGCCGTAAGTGAAACAGGGCAAGGTATGTCGCTCTCATATTGCTCCCACTCCCACACACGACACCAATGCCATAGGTCACGACCTACCGCCAAGCTATTATAATCGACCTGCATATCGGGAGTCGTACGGAGATTCATATTCTTTTCAAACACTTTCCAACGGTCAAGATAGACACGTCCTTTACGCTTGGGGGCAATCAGACGACAGCGAGTAAGTGTAACCGTTTCACCATCCTTCAACTTACTGCCACGCATACTCTTGAAACCTATCCAACAAGCGCGCCAACCTTCCGACGCCAAACGGTAAGTAAACCAATAACGAATCTTACCAGCCTCATCCAGGAACTCAAAGCGTAAAGAGTCCTGCGCCGTTTCCTCATTGTAAAGCCATAAAGTAGTGCCACTCCTAATTTCATCTTTCCTATCCAATACTATCGGCTTCTCCAACACCATGTCCAGAGTCGCCTCCGGACGGAACTTCCATTCCAAACTCTGTTTCCCCTCTTTATAGAAATGAGCAGCTACAGCCAATGCCTTCTTGGAAGAAGCAGTGATATTACTAGGCACCCCTTCCTCAAATCCAATCACAGACTGACTATGCAAAGGAAGACAAGATGCTAAAACAATTGGTAACAAATACTTTTTCATACACTTTTCACCTTATATATATAGTCCCCAACCGAGAATGTGGAGAAAATCTATTCATTTTAAAAGACAAATGTATAAAAATCCACACGAAATACTTTCTCTACTTCTCAATAAAAAAGCTGCCACCTTTATATTCTAAAGATGACAGCCTATAATCTAACCTATCAAAAATAAGCGTCAATTATTTTCCGGACGCAATTTACGAACCACATTACCGGTCTGCCACATTTCACTTTCGCGCAACTGACGAAGTTCTTCATTCAGTTTTTCTCGATAGTCTGGTTGAGAGTTAGAGTCGATAGAACGCTGCGCTTCTTCTCCTGCAGCTACCGACTTATACAACTTTTCAAACACCGGCTTGGTAGCATCATGAAAAGGGACCATCCAGTCAAGTGCCCCACGCTGAGCCGTAGTAGAACAATTGGCATACATCCAATCCATCCCCTTGGCAGCAAAGAGAGGCATGAGTGACTGGGTAAGTTCTTCCACCGTTTCGTTGAATGCTTCAGATGGAGTATGTCCGTTTTCACGTAGCACCTCATACTGAGCCAACAACAATCCTTGAATAGCTCCCATCAATGTACCTCGCTCACCAGTCAGGTCTGAATATACTTCACGCTTGAAAGTAGTTTCAAACAAATATCCAGAACCGACCCCAATACCCAAGGCAAGCACACGATCTATTGCTCTGCCTGTAGCATTCTGAAAGACCGCATACGATGAATTCAAGCCGCGTCCTTCCAGAAACATAGTACGCAATGAAGTACCCGATCCTTTTGGAGCCACCATAATGACATCCACATCTGCAGGTGGAACAATACCAGTACGCTCTTTATAAGTAATGGCAAAACCATGAGAGAAATACAAAGCCTTGCCTGCCGTAAGATGCTTCTTGATCTGTGGCCAGCATGCAATCTGCGCTGCATCAGAAAGCAAGACTTCAATGATTGTAGCACGTTCGCAAGCCTCTTCAATGCCGAACAGTGTTTCACCCGGCACCCATCCGTCGGCCACAGCCTTGTCATAAGTCTTTCCCTTTCTCTGTCCTACAATGACATTAAAACCATTGTCTCGCAAGTTCAGCGACTGGCCAGGCCCCTGTACACCATAACCGATTACTGCGATTGTTTCATCTTTCAATACTTCACGTGCTTTTTCTAAAGAAAACTCTTCGCGAGTCATTACATTTTCCACTACTCCGCCAAAATTCATCTGTGCCATAGTCTAATTTTTTGATGCAGCTCCTGCTGCGTTTTTTTTAGATTTTCAATTAAATATCACTTTACTTCGAACAACCACTTCCGATTCGTTCTTTTTAACTTCTATATCAAATTCATTTTCTCCAGCCTGTTCCAGATAAAAGCTCAAAGTGTCACCATAATAACTTTCGGCTACATAAGCCACTTCAAAACGATGTACCCTCTTTTCACGGAACATATCCAGCGTAAACAAATCTAAAATATGCTCAATATACTTGATACTGTTAACATGACCATTGATGTCAATGTCACTGTATTTTGTCTGATAACGTGCCACAGGTTCCTGCTGCGCAACCTTTACACGGCCAGCCTTCTCAATAGGGCAGTCCTTATCACATACATAATTAGTAATACCTCCTCCATGAAGCGCCAGCAAGTCTGCCGGCTTACGAGTATCCATACTAATCATCGCCCATACGGAACGGGCATATCCTATCGGATTTCCTTCTTCATCGGTAATCTCATAATTTCGGTCGGTAAACAAACGATAAACCTTTTCCACCCAAGTATGGATACTGAACTTGCTGTAAGCACGAGGCATGTCATCCATCTCTACTGCCAAGCGAGACAACACCCATGTATAACGGCTCTCGTTCAGAGTAGCTATTCCGAAGCCGCGTTCTGCCGCATGAAAGCCTGCACAGTTAAGCAAATGGTTTCCCAACACACTCATCGTCAGTTTTTCTGTAAAATCTACATGAAAAGGTTCTGCTACGAAATTATAAGTCCCAATTTTGTTTTCTACTGCCATAATAATTTATATTTTTTGATTCTGATACCTCTGTTCTTGATGCGCCAGAAACTCATTCACTCTTTCAAAGCAGCTCGTTGAAACAGCAATCCGACCGGAACGTACAAACTGCAGCACGCAGTCTAACGCTTTCAGTTCTTCATACATTGAAGCAATATCATCACCCGAACCTGACAACTCCACGATAGAGAAAGTAGGATTCATCTCCACAATATGGGCACTGTAACTACGAATGATACGGGAAGCCTCCTGAGAAGACTGAAACACCGGTGTAGACACCTTATATAATGCCACCTCACGCTGAAAGATTTCTTCGTCCACGAAATAATGAGCCTGTATCACATCCATCTTCTTTTCTATCTGACTCACAATCTTTGCCACTCCGTCGGGGGTTGTCCAGCAAGTGATGGTATATTTGTGAACGCCCTTGATGGAAGAAGCAGATACATTCAGACTTTCTATATTGACCTGCCGACGAGTGAATACAGCGGTTACCTGATTCAACAAGCCTGCAAAATTCTCCGAATGTACAATTATAGTATATAATATTTTATTTTCCATATTTTGCAGCATTAAATGTTAGCAATCCATCAACATAAAGTCAACCGAACTTCCGGGAGGAGTCATCGGCAGCACGGTACCTTCTTCCACCACACATACTTCCAGCAGGAACGGTCCGGGAGAGGCAAGCATCTGCTGCACCGCCTCATTCAATTCCTCACGCTGACATACACGGCGTGAAGGTATTCCATAAGCTGAAGCTATCTGCATATAATCGGGGTTCATCATCGGAGTGAACGAATAGCGGCGATTAAAGAACATGGCCTGCCATTGACGTACATTGCCCAGGTAATTGTTGTTCATCAGTATTATCTTGACAGGCGACTGCTGCTCCATAATAGTACCTAATTCCTGAATAGTCATCTGCAACCCTCCGTCGCCCATAAATGCACATACGGTCCGGTGGGGAGCACCAAATGTCGCTCCTATGGCAGCAGGCAAGCAGAAGCCCATCGTGCCCATACCTCCCGAAGTTACCACACTGCGGTGCTTGGAAAACTTGAAGTACCGGCAAGCCATCATTTGATTCTGACCAACATCCGTTACCAAAACGGCCTCATGACGAGTGGCCCGGCTCACCACATTAACCACCTCACCCATATTCAACGGACCATCGGAAGGATAAACCTCCTTATGGATCACCTTTTCATACTCCTGCTCTTCATACAGACGGAAACTTTCAATCCACTCTGTATGACAAGCTTTTTGGATACGCTGTGTCAACAAAGGCAAGGTACGCTTGCAGTTGCCTAATATCGGCACATCAACCGGAACGTTCTTTCCGATTTCGGAAGGGTCGACATCCAAATGAATCACTTTAGCCTGACGGGCATAAGTAGTCAAATCCCCGGTCACACGGTCGTCGAAGCGCATACCTACCGCTATCAACACATCACATTCATTTGTCTTGACATTAGGACCTAGATTACCATGCATACCCAACATCCCTTTATTTAGACGGTGATGAGAGTCCATGGCCGACAAGCCAAGTAAAGTACATCCACAAGGAATATCCGCTCTCTCCACAAAATCCAAGAGTTCCTTTTGCGCACCGCCAAGTTCCACTCCCTGTCCTACCAGCACAAACGGCCGTTCGGCTGCATCAATCAGAGCAACAGCCTCTTCTACACATTGAGGATCGGTTTCAGGATCGGGAACATAACTACGAATGAAGTCCAAATCAACCGGCTGATAATCATCTACCAATTCAAGTTGTGCATTTTTTGCAAAGTCAAGGACTACCGGTCCGGGACGTCCGCTCCGTGCAATATAAAAAGCCCTAGCTACCGCCCATGCTATATCTTCCGCACGACGAATCTGATAGCTCCATTTGGAAATAGGCTGTGTGATACCTACCAAATCGACTTCCTGAAATGCATCAGTTCCTAGCAGTCCTGCCCCTACCTGTCCGGCAATCACCACCAAGGGAGTACTGTCTATCATTGCATCAGCCACTCCTGTTATCGTATTGGTAGCCCCCGGTCCACTCGTCACCAAGCAAACACCAACCTCACCCGATACACGTGCAAAGCCTTGCGCTGCATGTGCAGCTCCTTGTTCATGGCGCACCAATATATGATTTAAAGTCTTTTTATGACTATAAAGTGCATCAAACACTGGCATAATCGCTCCCCCCGGATATCCAAAGAGTGTCTTTACTCCAGCATATTCCAACGAGCGCATCAAAGCCTCCGCACCTGTTATTTTTGTATGTTCCATCACATTTAGATTTTCATTGTCTACATCAGTCTATCAATCTCACCCCTCCTTTATCTGCAGAGCTAACCATCGCCGCATAAGCCTTCAATGCTTTTGAAACCTCACGCCGACGAGTCACCGGAGTCATCGGACGCGCATCCAACTCTGCTTCACTCAACCTTACATTGATGCTACGTGCTGGAATATCAATATCAATGATATCGCCGTCTACAATCTTGCCGATATTCCCTCCAGCAGCAGCCTCGGGAGAAATATGTCCGATACTCAATCCGGAAGTTCCTCCACTGAACCGCCCATCGGTTATCAGTGCACACTCCTTACCCAAATGCTTGGACTTGATATAGGAAGTAGGATATAACATTTCCTGCATACCAGGTCCCCCCTTAGGACCTTCATGAGTAATAACCACCACATCACCACTTACAACCTTACCCTTCAAGATACCTTCACAAGCCGATTCCTGAGAATCAAAGACCTTGGCCGGTCCTGAGAATTTCCAAATACTCTCATCCACTCCTGCCGTCTTTACCACACAACCATCTTGTGCGATATTCCCTTTCAATACAGCCAGCCCACCATCTTTGCTATAAGCATGATGCAAGTCACGGATACAACCTTCACTGCGGTCGACATCAAGCGTGGTATAGACGGTATTCTGAGACCCCATATGGATGCTGAAATTCCCAGCAGGAGCACTGAGATAGATTCGCAATGCTTCCGAATCGGGATGAGCCTTCGTTACATCATATCGGTCAAGAGCCTCAGCAAGAGTCAATCCGTCTACACGATGTACAGAAGTGTCCAACAAACCTCCTCTATTCAATTCCGCCAAAATATTTAATACCCCTCCGGCACGATTCACATCTTGAATATGATATTTCTGAGTATTCGGAGCCACCTTACACAGACAAGGAACTTTACGAGAAAGAGCATCAATATCGTCCATGCAGAAATCCACCTCCGCCTCATGGGCAATAGCCAACAAATGAAGCACCGTATTGGTAGAACCGCCCATCGCAATGTCCAATGTCATAGCATTCATAAAAGCCTGACGAGTGGCAATACTTCTAGGCAATACACGCTCATCACCATCTTCATAATAACGATACGCATTTTTCACAATCAAAGCAGCCGCATCGCGAAACAGACAAAGACGATTCTCATGAGTAGCTACCACCGTTCCGTTACCCGGTAGAGCCATTCCTATCGCTTCATTCAGACAGTTCATCGAATTGGCTGTAAACATTCCCGAACAGCTTCCACATCCAGGACATGCCCGCCGTTCTATCTCTTCTACATCCGCATCACTTACTGTAGAGTCGGCCGACTTAATCATCGCATCTACCAAGTCCAAATGCTTGCCGTTCCAATCACCAGCTTCCATCGGACCTCCAGAAACAAAGACTGCAGGAATATTTAACCGCATGGCAGCCATCAACATACCCGGAGTAATCTTATCACAATTGGAGATGCATACCATAGCGTCTGCCTTATGAGCATTCACCATATACTCCACACTGTCGGCAATTATATCACGTGAAGGAAGAGAATACAACATCCCATCATGCCCCATGGCAATACCATCATCAATAGCTATTGTATTAAATTCGGCTGCAAAGCATCCCAACTTCTCTATCTCCGCCTTTACCACCTGCCCAATCTCATGCAGATGAGTATGTCCCGGCACAAACTGAGTAAACGAATTGACAATAGCAACAATTGGTTTACCTATCATTTCTTTCTTCATACCGTTAGCCCCCCAGAGGGCTCTGGCACCCGCCATCCTACGTCCCTGCGTACTCATTGAACTGCGTAACTGATGTTTCATGTTTTTCTTCCTTTCGTAGCCAATACTAAAAAAGGCCTTTCTTCACACTCGGTGAGAAAGGCCTTTTTCCTTATCTATTTCCAGACAACTACATATACAACCTTACTCACCTCATGGACAAATGACCACGACGCGAATAATAATCAGCAAAATTGCCAAGCTATATATGTTATTAATCTGATTCATTTCTCTTTCTTGCTTTATTTGATGATTGCAAAGGTATATTCTTTTTTGAAACAACCAAATAATATGACAGGAAAAATTGCCAATTTTATAAATTCGGTTATATTAAGCATTGATTTTATAACATTATTCTACAATAATACAAAAGCAACAACCATAAGGTACACTTGCTTTATTTTCTTAATTATTGCGGATATTCAGTACTTCTCATTATATTTGCAAATGTTTTGAATAGATTATTATATTATTAATACATTTTGATTTATGGAAAATAAATACATCACCGTTGCATATAAATTGTATGCTATCGCCGATGGCAAAAAAGAAATGCTGGAAGAAGCTCCTGCAGAACACCCTTTTCAGTTTATCACTGGCATAGGTTATACTCTTGACCGTTTCGAAAAAGAAATCACAACTTTGAATACTGGAGACAACTTCAACTTCACCATCCCTTGTGCTGAAGCTTATGGCGAACGTAATGAAGACAATGTACGTCAAGTTGCTAAATCAATGTTCTGCGATGCAGATGGAAAATTTGATAGCGACAATATCTTTCCGGGAAACATCATTATGCTAAGCGATGCAGAAGGCAACCAGTTCTATGCTAATGTAGGTGAAATTACAGAAGATAAGGTAGTGGTTGACTTGAATCACCCTCATGCTGGAAAAGACCTGACTTTCGAAGGAAAAGTAATTGAAATGCGCGAAGCTACCAACAAAGAAATACAAGAACTTGTCAATATGATGAGCGGTGGCTGCGGAGGTGGTTGTGAAGGCTGCGGAGGCGGCTGCGGTGAACATCATCACGAAGATGAGGACTGCTGCTGTGGACATTGCCACTAATCCCTGCAACCTCTATCACAAGAGTGCTTATTGACCATAAAAAAAAGTTCCATTTCTAATTCTGAAATGGAACTTTTTTTATTTATAGCATTTCTGCCACCCAATCATATCTCATACGGTCAACTCCATATTTTTCTACCACAGGGAAATCTGCTTGATAAAGTTTCAAGAAGGCTTCATGGCTTCCACACTCTCGCTCCACCTGACGATAACATTTTACAGCCTCTCCCAAAATTCCTTCTACCAAATAGACATGCCCCAAGTTTAACCAATCGCTTACTTCACCGGAAGTTTCCTGTATATTCTTCTCGTAATAGGCAATTGCTTTCTCATATTTCCCTAGCTTAAAGCAACACCAAGCAATGGTCCTACTAATATTTTCAGATAATCCTTTCAGATATTCCACTTTAAACAAATAAGACAAGGCCTCTTGATACTCATGCAACCCCACCATACATTGTCCTATCTGAAACAAGCAATCGGCCTTCTCTGGCTGAAGCGTATTCAAACGCATAAACACATCCAATGCCTTTTGATACTCTTTCAACTGCTTATAACAGCGACCTATATGCTTCAAGGTCCAAGGGTTGTCCGGATTCAATATGTCAGCATGCTCATACATTGCCACAGCCTGAACATAATCTCCTTCTTTCTGACAAGAAAAACCATACTTCTGATAAACTTCACCATCAGAAACTCCTTGGGATACCAACATCTGATAAACCTCCTTTGCTTCCTTATAATAAGCTTTTCCGAAAAGGAATTCAGCCAAACGACTTAAATCCATCACACCTGCCCAAATCGGATTTTTCCAAAGAAGAGGCAACGACTTGAATATATTGGGAAGTTCCTTGCCCGAACCACTATAATAAAAGAAACGATACAGGTCATGGATATAACGTTGAGATTCAAACTCGGATTTCTCTGCAATATACTGAAGTTCATCCAGGTGCGACAAACCTTCTTGTGGCAAATCTTTCATATTCAACATGCCGAAGAAATCACCCCGCATAGAAGTAGGAATAGAAAGAAAACTTTGAGCAATGGAATATTTGTCTGAGTCACAAAACAACGGATTCCTCAACACTAAATTTGTAGGAGAAGACTTTGTATCTTCCTGGCTTAACCAACCGACCAATTCTGACTGGTTCAAATCGAACGGATAAAACCAATGAGGTGTTTCACTGAAGAAAGCACTTGTCTTCAGTTTGGAAAAGAAATTGACGTAAGTATCTACGCCTTCCATTTGCAGACGATTCATCTTTCCTGCTTCCTCGCTGAGTTTGGTCAGTCCTTCTTTCCATTCAGGATTCATCTCATCCAGATCATCCAGATTGAGAGGAGCATCCATGATATTAGGATTCTTGGAAATCATATTCATAATCTCATCATCCATCTTTCCGTCTAGCTTCTCAGTTTCCCGAGTCAAGAGGAATAAAGTCTGAATCCGATAGAGTTCGTCGGCCAACTTAGGCTGCTCTTTCAATGAATCCAAACGCTTCTTCAAATCAGGGTAGCGCTCTACACGTTCCGAATAAGCCATCACCACCCACGCAATGCCAACCAATGCCCGCTGGGTTATCACTGTTTCCGTACGATTCAAGTACACCTTGACCAGCAAACGCAGTTTAGCCTCATCAAAATACTCCAATAGATTTAAAGTCACAGCGCTGACCATTACAGCCAGATCATTGGCTGGAATCAGCAAAGAATCGAACAAGCCTTCGGCCTCAGCCAAGTCCTCTTCCGACCAATGCAGTGACACCCAAATTTTATAAAACAACACATCTACCTGCCTTTCGTGTTGCAAAGCAAGAGCCTTGCGTTGTGCATTCACCTCCGTTTCCGAAGCTCCAGATAATTCCAACATAGCCCAATTCTGAGCATAGGTCTCCAGTTTGACTCCTATCGTAGAGAAATCAGATGGTTGTAAGCGCTGATATTTATTATACAGTCGCGCCTTCACGGTCTTACCTTCATAGTTTTTACGTATAAACTCGGCACGGTCTATCAGTTCATAAGCCGAGTTCACCATCCGGTTATATACCATTTCTTGCTGAGGATCAACCACTCCTCGCTCCATATACTCCAGCATCAACCCATAAGTGGACTGAAGTCTTTCCACTTCCTGTTGCATCTGCCAGTTGTCCAATTCATCGGCAAAAATCTTCAATTTCGCCAACGTCTCCTTTAGTCTATTGTTTTTTAATAGTTCAATGCAATCAGTATACATCATAAATAGTTTTGTTTATTGGAAACAAATGTACTAATTAATTTGTAATTTTGCAGATATCTCAAAAAACAAGATGAATATAAAAGATTTCCAAAAAATATATGCCAAGCATCCTCACGTAGAAGGACTGTCTTCACTACTGGCAAACAAAGAAATACATACGTTCCATCTGGAAGGAGTACATGCTTCGTGTGCTTCCTTCTTTGCCTCTTGCATCGTTAAAAAAAGTTCGGGTATACACCTTTTTATACTCAATGATATAGAAGAGGCCGGGTATTTCTATCATGATATCGTACAGGTAAACGGTGATGAGCAAACCTTGTTCTTCCCCTCTTCTTTTAAAAGAGCTATCAAATATGGACAGCGAGATGCAGCCAATGAAATCTTGCGGACAGAAGTCCTCAGCGCACTGGAGAAAGAAAAACAACTGGTAGTAGTCACTTATCCCGATGCATTGGCAGAAAAAGTGGTTTCACAGAAACAGCTGATCAACTGCACCTTAAAACTCAAGGTAGGGCAAGTTATCGAAACAGAGCAAATCATCCAAAGACTGTTGGAAGATGGTTTTGAGCGGGTAGACTATGTATATGAACCAGGTCAATTCGCCACCAGAGGTAGTATCATTGATGTTTATTCATTCGCTTCTGAATATCCTTTCCGTATCGACTTCTTCGGCGACGAAATCGATACAATCCGTACTTTTGAAGTGGAGAACCAACTCTCGCGCGAAAAGAAAGATGCTATCAGCATTGTACCAGAACTTACCAATTCTACTGCCGATGAAGTCTGCCTGCTTGACTTCGTGCCCCGCAATACCGTTCTTTGGACCAAAGACCTGCTATGGATTAGAGAACGAATACAAGCTGTACGCGAAGAAGCGTTGGCACCACAAGCTCTTGTAGCCTATGAGGGAGAAGATACTCCTCAAATCAACCTGGAGAAAAAACTTATTGATGGAGCAGAATTTACGGTTAAAGCTTTAGAACTCACCCGAATAGACTTTGGAAGCAAAGCTACCGGAAAACCACAAGCCAACTTGAAGTTCAATACTTCCATCCAACCAATTTTCCACAAAAACTTTGACATGGTCTCATCCACATTGACCGATTATCAACAACGTGGATACCAGCTTTATATCTGTTCGGACAGTTGCAAGCAAACCGACCGCCTACGCGATATCTTCAAGGAAAGAGGAGACCAAATTTCATTTACTCCGGTAGACCGAACCTTACATGAGGGATTTGTAGACCATACCCTGAAATGCTGCATCTTTACCGACCATCAGATATTCGACCGTTTCCATAAATACAACCTCCGAAGTGACAAGGCACGAAGTGGAAAGGTTGCACTCTCACTCAAAGAGCTCAATCAGTTTGAAATGGGAGACTATGTAGTACATATCGACCATGGTATCGGAAAGTTTGCCGGACTGGTTAGAATTCCAAACGGAAACACCACGCAAGAAGTCATCAAATTGGTCTACCAAAATGATGATGTTGTTTTTGTATCCATCCATTCTTTACATAAGATTTCCAAGTATAAAGGAAAAGAAGGAAACCCTCCGCGCATCAGCAAATTAGGAACCGGAGCTTGGGAAAAAATCAAAGACCGCACCAAAACCAAAATCAAGGACATTGCCCGAGACTTGATAAAACTGTATTCGCAACGAAGACAGGAAAAGGGATTCAGCTACAGTCCGGATAGTTTCTTACAGCATGAACTGGAAGCAAGTTTCCTTTATGAAGATACTCCCGACCAGCTAAAAGCTACACAAGAAGTGAAGGCTGATATGGAAAGTAACCGTCCGATGGACCGGCTGGTCTGCGGCGACGTAGGCTTTGGGAAGACAGAAGTCGCCATCCGTGCAGCCTTTAAAGCTGTGGCCGACAACAAGCAGGTGGCAGTATTGGTACCTACCACCGTATTAGCTTATCAGCACTACCAGACCTTCAGCAAACGTCTGGACAACCTGCCATGCAAAATAGACTATCTGAGCCGTGCCCGTACCACCAAAGACACCAACCGTATCTTGAAAGAACTGGCAGCTGGAGAAATCAATATCTTGATTGGAACTCATAAAATTATCGGAAAGAGTGTGAAATTCAAAGATTTAGGACTACTCATCATCGATGAAGAACAGAAATTCGGTGTAAGTGTCAAGGAAAAGCTACGTCAAATAAAAATCAATGTCGACACGCTTACCATGACAGCTACTCCTATCCCCCGAACCTTGCAGTTCTCTCTGATGGGGGCAAGAGATCTTTCTGTCATACAGACACCTCCACCCAACCGGTACCCGATACAAACCGAAGTGCATACTTTCAACGAGGAAATCATAACGGAGGCCATCAATTTTGAAATGAGCAGAAACGGACAGGTTTTCTTTGTCAACAACCGCATCAATAACCTGGTAGAGCTGAAAGCTATGATTCAACGGAACATTCCCGACTGCCGCGTCTGTATCGGACATGGACAAATGCAACCGGAAGAACTGGAGAAAATTGTTTTCGACTTCATGAACTATGACTATGATGTCTTGCTGGCTACTACTATCATCGAAAGTGGTATCGATATTCCAAATGCCAACACCATTATCATCAATCAAGCACAAAACTTTGGTCTGAGCGACTTGCACCAAATGCGAGGACGAGTAGGACGAGGCAACAAGAAAGCATTCTGCTACCTAATGGCTCCTCCTCTTTCTTCTTTAACTCCAGAAGCCAAACGCAGATTGCAAGCCATCGAAAATTTCAGCGACCTGGGAAGTGGAATACATATTGCTATGCAAGACCTTGATATCAGGGGAGCAGGTAATATGCTGGGAGCAGAACAAAGCGGATTCATTGCCGACCTGGGATATGAAACTTACCAGAAAATTTTGTCGGAAGCGGTAACAGAACTGAAGAACGAAGAGTTTGCCGACCTTTACGCTGAAGAGATTAAAGCCGGTGAGGAGAAAATAAGCGGTGAAGAGTTTGTAGACGAATGTATGCTGGAAAGCGACCTTGAACTGCTCTTCCCTAATGAATATGTACCGAGCAGCAGCGAGCGAATGTTACTTTACCGAGAACTGGATAAATTAGAACTGGACCGTGATGTGGAGGCATTTGAAGAACGGCTCAAAGACCGGTTCGGCAAAATTCCTCCTGAAACACAAGATTTGCTCCGTGTGGTGCCTCTCCGAAGAATAGCCAAACGACTGGGCATCGCCAAGGTAATACTAAAAGCAGGACGCATGAACCTGTATTTTGTCCCCAACATGGACAGTCCTTACTATCAAAGTGAAGCTTTTGGGAAAATCATCAGCTATATGGCTCAGAATCCCCGTTCCTGCAATTTACGCGAACAGAACGGCAAGCGCAGCATGGTGGTAAAAGATATCACCAAAGTAAATCAAGCTGTACAAATCCTACAGCAAATAATAAGTATGCCAACTGACCCAGACTGATATTTTTGTCACCTAAAAAGGCTTCTAAAGCTATCTAAAAGGGGAAATATCTCCATAAAACCTTTCTAGGAAAGGAAAAATTCTGTAACTTTGTCAACAGACAATAAAATCATAGAGCTAGGCCCATCAGATGAGATAGGCCTAGCTCCTCACTTTTTTAAAACATTTTATATGATGAAAATAGCATTACCTACCAAAGAGGGAGTAATCGACAATCACTTTGGACATTGTGACTTTTACACAATCCTTACCGTAAACGAAGCAAAAGAAATTGTAAAGACAGAAATCATGCCTTCTCCTAAAGGATGTGGCTGCAAGACAAATATCGCCGGTAAACTGAGCGAAAACGGTGTCAGCGTAATGCTGGCAGGCAGCATGGGAGAAGGTGCCTTAAACAAACTTTCTGAAAGTAACATTGAAGTAGTGAGAGGATGCAGTGGCCCTGTAATGGAAGTGGCTGAAGCCTACTTGAAAGGCTCCTTGCAAGACTCTGGTGAAGGCTGCCATCACCACCACGATGGAGACCATGAATGTCAGCACGGCGAAAACGGAGAACATGAGTGCAAGCACCATCACAACGATTGATTTCGCCCACCAACTACATAGCTAACTTTCTAGAGAGATAAATACAAAAATAGCCGTTCCAGCCTTTTGTCTAGCAGGAACGGCTATTTTTTTCTCGATTCTTCCGTCATTTCTTCTTCGGCTTCAGCAGTTCACGATGGAAGCGCAATTCAGCACGCTGAATTTCATAAATCTTCTTTGCAGGCAGCACCTTCTGATACTTGCGCAAATAGTCCAGCTCCAACTTGCTGGTCTCTATTTTCGCCTTTACAAGTTCTTCTGAAAAACGATTGTACTCAGCATCCGTCAGCGAGTCTTTTTCCTTAGCATTTCTAACCAGCTGCCATGCTTTCTTGTTTATTTCCCCTTTTTTATCTTGCAATTCAAAATACAACGGGAAAAAAGCAGTGGCTTCCTCTGGTGTCAAGTCTGCCCGATTAGTCAGAAACGTCTTTTGCTTCTCTCTAAATGTAGCCTTGTTCCAAGGACATTTCTTCTGTGCATAAACTCCGGATGCCACAAAAAGCAGCAACAACAAAATATTCAATACTCTTTTCATATTCGTTTTATTTGTCAATTGTTAAACGTCATGTCAGCTTCACTCAAATATTGATACAACTCATAGTCGTTGAGCATCGTTTGATGGATGATTGGGTCAAGTTCCTCATCCGGCCACTCCGACACCGCCTCAGAATGAGGAAGTGCATCAGTCGCCTTCTCTTTCACATCCACAAACATCCGCACAGAAAACATCAACCCTACAAACATAGCAGCCATGTAAGCCCATGGCTTCACCCGTTCCCAAACAGTAATATGCGGTTCAGAAAACTCTTTATCGGGCAACTGCTCCATCAGTTTTCGGGAGAAGTCTTCAAAATACCCTTCAGGCACTTTAAACGGATTCTCTTTCCCTACCTTCTTATACAAATTATCTTCTTCCTTCATAACTATCTTCTTTTATCTATTAGACTATCTGTCAGCTGAAAGGTTTAATCCTTCTGCTCAAAAAAACTTTCTATTTTTTTTACGGCATGATGATAAGATGCCTTGAGCGATCCGATACTTGTTCCCAATATTTCAGCAATCTGCTCATACTTCATCTCCTGAAAATATTTGAGGTTAAAAACCATCCGCTGTTTTTCGGGAAGCTGTGCTACTGCCTTTTGAAACTGTTTCTGGGTATCATCCCCATCAAAGTAAGGGTCGCCTTCCAGCGAGTCCAACAACTTATAATCCACATCATCTATCGAAAGATGCTGCCGAACCTTTTTCTTATTCAGAAAATTCAGACACTCATTCAAAGCTATACGATACAACCAAGTGGAAAGTTGAGCGTCACCCCGAAAATAATCCAGGTTATCCCAAGCCTTATAAAAAGTATTCTGCAGCAAATCATTGGCATCTTCATGAGCCAGCACCATCCGCCTTATCTGCCAATACAACGATTCGCTATACTGCTTCACCACCTGTTCAAAGGCCTTCCGCCGAGTACGAGGGTTACGTAACCGTTCTGCAATTTCTTCTTCCGTATAAGTTTCCATAAGGGTTCTTTCTCTTTATCAATTTCTGTATTAGACAAGACAACAAACAAAACGTTTAATCCAAGGATTCACTTTAAAGACAAATCCTTTGGTTCTCATAAGCCAGAAGCGTATTAGGAAACACCTCTTTGGCTTCCTGCAAAAGCACTGCTTCATCTTCATACCGAGCCGAAAAATGACCGATAAGGAGTTGGCCCACCGAAGCGTTGTGCGCTATCTGAGCCGCCTCGCGCGCCGTAGAATGCAGTGTCTGACGAGCACGTACCGCCTCACTCTCTGCAAACGTAGCTTCATGAAACAATAAAGTCACCTCTTTTACCTGCTCGGCTATACGTGGCAAGAAGGTGGTATCCGAACAGTAAGCATAACTTCTAGGAGGATCCGACGGGTAGGTCAGCACACTGTTGGGCACAACAGTACCGTCTTCCTTCACATAATCCTCACCGTTTTTGATACGGTTCATCATCCATATCGGCACTCCATGAAAATCTATCATCTCTCGATTGATATGATTAGGGGTAGGCTTCTCACGAAACAAAAAGCCGCAGGTGGGAAGGCGATGCCTTAAAGGGATAGTCTCTACAGTCAATGAACGGTCTTCATAAATGACTTTCTTCTCCCCTGGATTAAACGGATGAAAGATTACCTGAAAGCTCATCCCTTTACAGAAAAATTCAAGTTGAGGGGAAAGCAACCGCTCCAGTTCTGCATGACAATAGATATGAAGGTCGGCAGTGCGTTCTAACATCCCGAAAGTGGAGATAAGCCCTATCAACCCAAAGCAATGGTCGCCGTGTAGGTGAGAGATAAAGATGTGGTTTAGCCGGCTGAATTTCAGCCTTGACCGCCGAAGTTGCACTTGAGTACCTTCACCGCAATCAATCATAAAGAGTTTCTCTCTGATATTCAACACCTGAGAGGTAGCCTGATGACGCGTAGTAGGCAATGCCGACCCGCATCCCAATATATTTACTTCAAACTTTTCCATAAAAACAAAGATAAGGATATTCATTGAGTATAAAACAAGTAGCCAAGATAAAATACAAAAAAAAGGGACCGAGCTGAAGCCCGATCCCTTTATCTATTGAAATTGAATTCTATGGAATCAATTAGTTTTTACCTTCCAACTGTTCTTTCAAAGCAGCCAAAGCGTCGATGTCGCCCAAAGTAGTTGCAGCAGCCTGATTCTGAATCATAGGAGTTTCTTCTTTCTTAGAAGAAGCCTTCTTTGAAGCTTTCTTTTCTGCTTTTTCGTCTGCCTTAGCAGCATCTTCGAAAATACGGCTGTGAGAAAGGATGATGCGTTTTGCATCCTTGTTGAATTCAATTACCTTGAATTCCAACTTTTCTTCCAACTGAGCCTGTGAGCCGTCTTCTTTAACCAAGTGCTTAGGAGTTGCGAATCCTTCTACACCGTAAGGAAGAGCAACAACAGCACCCTTATCCAACATTTCGATGATAGTACCTTCGTGTACAGAACCTACAGTAAATACAGTTTCGAATACATCCCATGGATTTTCTTCCAACTGCTTGTGACCAAGGCTCAAGCGACGGTTTTCTTTGTCGATTTCCAATACCTGAACTTCGATATCAGCACCAATCTGAGTGAATTCTGATGGGTGTTTGATTTTCTTAGTCCAAGAAAGGTCTGAGATGTGGATCAATCCGTCAACACCTTCTTCGATTTCTACAAATACACCGAAGTTAGTGAAGTTACGAACTTTAGCAGTGTGCTTAGAACCTACAGGATATTTTTCGTCGATTGATTCCCATGGATCAGCTTTCAGCTGCTTGATACCCAAAGACATTTTACGTTCTTCACGGTCCAAAGTCAAGATAACAGCTTCTACTTCGTCGCCAACCTTCATGAAGTCTTGAGCAGAACGCAAGTGCTGTGACCAAGACATTTCAGAAACGTGGATCAAACCTTCTACACCTGGAGCGATTTCGATGAATGCACCGTAGTCAGCCATAACCACTACTTTACCCTTCACGTGATCACCTACCTTAAGCTCATCGCTCAAGCTATCCCATGGATGAGGAGTAAGCTGCTTCAAGCCCAATGCGATACGTTTCTTTTCATCATCGAAGTCAAGGATAACAACGTTCAACTTCTGATCCAAAGAAACAACTTCGCGAGGATCGCTTACACGGCCCCAAGACAAGTCAGTGATGTGAATCAAACCGTCTACGCCACCCAAGTCGATGAATACACCGTAAGATGTGATATTTTTAACAGTACCTTCAAGTACCTGACCTTTTTCAAGTTTACCAATGATTTCTTTCTTCTGTTGTTCCAATTCAGCTTCGATAAGAGCCTTATGAGAAACAACTACGTTCTTGAATTCCTGGTTGATCTTAACAACCTTGAATTCCATAGTCTTACCTACGAATACATCGTAGTCACGGATAGGTTTAACATCAATCTGAGAACCTGGCAAGAATGCTTCGATGCCAAATACGTCAACAATCATACCACCCTTAGTGCGGCACTTGATGTAACCCTTAATAATTTCTTCGTTTTCAAGAGCTGCGTTTACACGATCCCAAGAGCGAGTAGCACGTGCTTTCTTGTGAGACAAGATCAACTGACCTTTTTTGTCTTCCTGATTTTCGATGTATACTTCTACAGTATCACCAATCTTCAAGTCAGGATTGTAACGGAATTCATTCATAGGGATGATACCGTCTGATTTGTAGCCAATATTAACTACAACTTCGCGTTTGTTCATTGCGATTACAGTACCGTCTACAACCTCACGGTCGTTCACCTTGTTCAAAGTGCTGTCATAAGCCTTTTCCAAGTCTTCTTTGCTTACGGTAGTTACTGCATCACCATTTTCATAAGCTTCCCAGTTGAAATCTTCAAGAGGAGCTACATTCTTCAAATTTTCCATTAATAAATAAGTTGTTGTTTTAATCTAATTACGTTAGACTTTATATTGATATATAAATTTCGGCGCAAAGATACGATATTTTCCTGAACCAGAAAACTATTGACGTTTTTTTTCGCTATCTGCTAGCTTTTTTAACTACTTAATCCTCCAACGAGTAGTCGACAGTAGTCACCACTCTCACTCTTTTAATATAAGGAGTGTTTGCATCCCGGTCACTGATACTGAACTGTCCTTGGTGAGCATGGCGAATCTTGCCCACCCCACTGCCGGAATCTTTCGCAAACTTGTCGGCAGCCAACCGCGCATTGCGTGTGGCCTCTTCTATCATCTTAGGCTTAATCTGATTCAATTTCGTATATTCATACTGCACATTATAACGGTAGTCGTTACCGGTCACTGCTATTCCTTTTTTCAGCAACTCCCCCTGCTCGGATATCAGCCCGCGCACCAAGTCCACCTTCTCTGATGTTACAATAATCACCGTAGTCACATGATACCGGTGAGGAGTTGCACTGCTGCTATTATAGCGGTCGGCTTCCGTATCAACGATTTCAGGAGGGTTGATGCTTATTTCAGAAGATTCAATGCCTTTCTCCTTCAAGAAATCAATGATAACACTGTTGGTCCGCCTAATCTGCTGGTATAAGGCACCCAAGTCATTTCCCAAACTTTTGTACATCAACGGCCATGTCACCTTGTCGGCCGGAACTTCCATTTCGGCCAGACCTTTCACATTCACACTGCGGTCTCTATAGGCAAAGGTTTCAAACCCATGCTCAATGCACAAACCTAATACAGCCATGCCTGCCGCTAGAATCACGGCTTCCACTTTCAGACTTCCCATATCCAATCTTATTTTGACGTTCTTTTCCGTTCTGTTCTCCGCCACCCAACTCTTTCTTAAAGTACGGGACGTATTTCTTATGCCATACGCGCTGCAGGGAGTTTCTATTTATATTACCACTGCAAGTATGACTTTTTCGAATTTACTAATTTTCCGCCACTTACACAAAAAAATCTTTGTTTTTATTTTTTATTCCACCTCTTAACAACGGGAGCAGAAAGCAAAAAGACTATCTTCACAACCTTTTCCACCTACAAGCCAGCCATAACTACCTAAATTCCATATTCTTAAACTCCATGAATTTGATTCAACATCCTTACGCCACTATAACATTCAATCACCCTCTTCTATTCTTAAGTTATAAGCTGCGATTAATAAAACAGTGATTGTAACTCAAGAAACGGAAGTTGCGTTTTATTAACCGACGACAGTAATTCAAGTTTTCACCGGCATAAACTACAGTTACCTTCATAAACTTGAACATTAACCTTCGAATGCAAGTGAAAATATCACTCCCATACCAGCCAACTATCCGGCAGCATCTTTGTATGAAATCTCATTTTTTTATTAACTTTGCAACAAATCATACTATAAAAAGATATGCAAACAAGTGACAGCATCGTTATCATTCCCACATATAATGAGAAAGAGAACATTGAAAACATTATCCGCGCCGTATTCGGACTGGAGAAGTGCTTTCATATATTGATTATAGAAGACAACTCTCCCGACGGAACAGCCGACATTGTGGCCCGGCTGCAGAAGGAATTTCCAGAACGGCTCTTCATGATTCAGCGTAAAGGAAAACTTGGGCTAGGCACCGCCTACATCACAGGATTCAAGTGGGCCGTCGCTCAAGGATATGACTTCATTTTTGAAATGGATGCCGATTTCAGCCATAACCCCAACGACTTGCCCCGACTCTACAAAGCTTGCCATGACGATGGAGCGGATGTAGCCATCGGCTCACGATACGTATCGGGGGTCAATGTGGTAAACTGGCCGATGGGGCGTGTGCTGATGTCGTATTTCGCGTCTAAATATGTGCGCATAGTGACCGGAATACCGGTACACGACACCACTGCCGGATTCAAATGCTACCGCAAAAAAGTACTGGAAACCATCCCTCTCGACAAAGTCCGTTTCAAAGGATATGCCTTCCAAATTGAAATGAAGTTCACAGCCTATAAATGCGGCTTCAAGATTACGGAAGTTCCTGTTATCTTCATCAACCGAGAGCTGGGCACTTCTAAAATGAACAGTAGCATCTTTGGTGAAGCCGTATTCGGCGTAATCAGACTGAAATGGGACAGCTGGTTCAGAAAATATCCCAAAGTCAACCATTAATGTACATGAAATATGAAACGTATATGGATTTCAAACGCCATCATCGTCAATGAGGGCAGAAAATTTAAAGGTTCGGTAGTTACCGAAGGTGAATACATTGCAGAAATATTGGAGGGAGAGCAGACTCCGCAAGCACCAACTGACGAAACGGTCGATGCCAAAGGATGCTACCTCATTCCCGGAGTCATTGACGACCATGTGCATTTCCGCGATCCCGGACTTACCCATAAGGCCGATATGCAAAGCGAATCGACCGCTGCTGCAGCCGGAGGGGTCACCTCGTTTATGGATATGCCCAACTGCAACCCACAGACCACTACACTGGAGGCCCTGGAACAAAAGTTTGCCGATGCCGCGCAGAAAAGCCGGGTGAACTACTCTTTCTACTTTGGAGCAACCAACAACAACGCCCCGCTACTGGCTCAATTGGACAAGACTCATGTGTGCGGTGTAAAACTCTTCATGGGGGCAAGCACAGGCAATATGCTGGTAGACCGCATGGATACCTTGCGTACTATCTTTTCAGAAGCCGGTATGCTGATTGCAACCCACTGTGAGGACCAGCACATCATCCGACAGAACACGGAAGCATTCAAGAAAAAATATGGAGAGGACCTTGATGTGAAGTTCCATCCTGCCATCCGAAGCAGAGAGGCTTGCCTTGCTTCTTCCCAACTGGCGGTGCAACTAGCCAAGGAAACAGGAGCGCGCCTGCACATTCTGCATATCAGCACTGCCGACGAACTGGAATTGCTGGAAGACAAACCGCTGACAGAAAAAAGAATCACGGCTGAAGCCTGTGTATCACACTTGATGTTCTGCGATGAGGACTATTCTACTTTAGGAGCCCGCATCAAATGCAACCCTGCCATTAAATCGCATGCCGACCGTGATGCGCTGCGCCACGCCCTGACCACTCACCGTATTGATGTAATAGGCACCGACCATGCCCCTCACCTGCTTACCGAGAAACAGGGTGGTGCACTGAAAGCCGTTTCGGGAATGCCTACCTTGCAGTTCTCGCTTGTCAGCGTAATGGAACTGGTAAGAGATGGGGTGCTCAGCATCGAACAGTTGGTGAAAAAGATGTGCCATGCCCCTGCTTTGCTTTATCAGATTTCAAAGAGAGGCTTCATTCGTACCGGATATAAGGCCGACCTCGTACTGCTCAACCCGGAAACCGAATGGCAGCTTACTCCCGACTGTATCTTGAGCAAATGTGGATGGAGTCCGATGGAAGGAAAAACATTCCATGCCAAAGTGGAAAAAACATTTGTTAACGGACAGTTGGTATTTGACGGCAAACACGTAACCGATGAGTTGCATGGCCAGGTCTTAACATTCAACCGCTAAACAAGATCCTATACCTAATCCCCGCAAGAATTCCCCAACTCTCGTGTTACTAATGACTCTGTGATAAAAGTTTCCCATAGTTCTTTAGTAACACGAGAGTTGTTATATGATTACAATGGGCCTTTACCCTTTATTGCATCGCTAAGCGAAGTAAATCTTCTAACACAACAAAACAACAGACAATATATTATCAATCAATATTTTAAATATATTCATAAAAGAGTATTACATAATTAAGATTTAATATGATTTTAAGCCACCTAACACCGACTCTATTGCTTAATTTAAAATTATAGATAAAAATAAACCAAAGTATTGATATTATTAAAAAAACAATTATACTTGCAATATATTTATGCTAATAAATAATTTTAAATAAATGCTTATGAAAACAAGAAATTTGATATGGTGCATATTGGGAATATTATTCCCATTGTTGGTATCTTGCAATGACAATGACAATGATGATTTTATAACCGGTGGGTATACTCCACGAACAATCTCGCTACATTTGGATTTTGTAGACTCTGAGGGGAATGATCTTTTAGCACCTCTCGCTACATATCCGGTCCCTCAGGGATCCCTTGCTAGAAAAAATGTTCATTTAGTTTCATTGAGACCGGAAGATTATACATTGGACGTATATTTGGATGGAAAACTTGTAGAATCTTCAAAGGGCAACCCTTCCAACTGGATGTGCCTTATACTTGATAGCCCTTTGAAAAAAGATTATAAAAGCCTACATCTTTACTCCAGTAAAGCTGAAGAAGTAATAATGACAGATAAACAGTACAAATCCAGTCATGTAATCGAGTTTAAATTTACATGTGAGCTTCTATTTAAGGATAGTGAGGAGCATGTTGTCCGATTTGATTTTCTACCGCCTAACCCCGAAACTTTAGCCTTTGACTACATGGGCAAAGTAAGTTTAGACGGAAAAGAGTTAAAAGTTATTTTTCCGGATGACCCCGATCGTATAAAAATACCAGATGATTCATGGATACAATTGGGATTAGCTACTATTGCTACATTGTAATCGGAATGAGAAAGTACTTTAAATAGTAATAACACGAAAAAGGGAAGAACAACAAATGTTTCTTCCCTTTTTCGTATGAAACGACCAACCGCATCAGGATTAAGTACAAATCCTTCTTTACCCAACTGTATAACAGTCAAATTCCTTTTTATTTTCGAGTAACCTTTCTCCTTATTTCTGAGTTTATTTCTTGTTTTATGAGATGGGTAGAAACCACTTCAATACATGAACCGCCGCAGAAGAACACGCACATAAAGGAACGGAGTATTTCACTGCAACTGTAGCCGAATGGCTGGCAACGTTTTTCCTAATATTGAATCAATCACCTTGAAAAAAGAATATCGAATTATTCTATAATAGGAAATATTCCGCCAAAAGGTATGATTTGTTCAGATTTTATTTGTACTTTAGCCATGTCTGTTGAAGATTTATGAGCTTTATTTCGCAACACTAAGCCAAGTGAATCTTCAGACATGACAAAGCACCGGACAATATATTATTATCCAGTACTTTAAATTATTTTTAGAAAAGTGTTGCAGAATTAAAGCTATGCAAACAGAGATTACTAAAGTCACTTACGACATACACGACCTAGCAGAGTATATCAACTGGGTCTACTTCTTTTTTGCATGGGGATTTCAGCCGCGCTTTGCCAGCATAGCAGATATACACGGATGTGATGCCTGCCGTGCCGGATGGTTAGCTTCTTTTCCAGAGAATGAACGAAGCAAGGCTGCCGAAAGCATGAAACTCTATAAAGAAGCCATGCAAATGTTGGATTATCTAGACGGGAAATATAAGGTATATGGAATATACAAACTGATGGAAGCAAACTCAGACGGTGACAATCTGATACTAGACGGGAAAAGGTTCCCCCTGCTCCGGCAGCAAACCCGTATCCATCCCGATGACCCGTTCTTATGCCTCAGCGATTTTGTCCGCCCGCTGGCTTCGGGCATCAAGGATACTGTAGGAGGCTTTGCCACTACAGTAGACCAGCATATTGAACATGAATTCCCAGAGGATGACTATCAGCACATGCTGGCAAAGATACTAGCAGAACGCCTGGCGGAAGCTGCTGCTGAAAAGATGCATCTGGATATCCGCAAAACGGTATGGGGGTATGCCCCACACGAAAATCTCTCGATGAAAGAACTTCTCAGAGAAGACTATCAAGGCATCCGGCCAGCAGTGGGCTATCCCTCCTTGCCCGACATGTCGACAAGTTTCCTGCTGAATGAACTCATCAAAATGGAACAAATCGGAATCTCACTTACTCCCAACGGCATGATGAATCCGCTAGCTTCGGTATGCGGACTGATGTTTTCACACCCTGCCTCCCGCTATTTTTCAGTAGGGAAAATAGACGAAGACCAGCTTGCCGACTATGCACAGCGCAGAGGTTACAATGTGGATGAAATGAGAAAATATCTTTCTGCCAACTTACAACAATAGTCTTATGATATTATTACGTGTATCAATCTTCTTTTTAGTATTGCTGCTACTGCCCGATGGGTACTTATATCAATACTACCTCCGTCATAGCAACCATAGTCTTTTAAAAAAACTTTTCTGGCTACCCTCCATCATCTTATTGTTGGTCTTGGTGGGTTTCATCTTCAAATGGGACGGGATAGACCCTTCTTTCGGCACTTATATTGTCTGCACGCTCTGCATTGCAATCCCCAAGTCTATCTTTTCAATATTCCACCTTATCGGGCGTGGCATCAGCACCATTATCCCGCTACTGCAAGGACATAGGGTATCCCGGCTATCACTTGGAGCCAATCTGCTGATTGCTACCATCTCCGGCGGATACCTACTTTTCGGTGCGGTAAAAGGAAAAGAGTTCTTTCAGGTAAAAGAAGTGACATTTGAATCGGCCGACTTGCCAGAAAGTTTTAACGGATACCGCATCATACAATTATCGGATATGCACATCGGCAGCTGGAGCAAAACAAGCAAAGCCATCCGAAAAGTAGTAAACATCTGCAACGAACTGAATCCTGACGTTACAGTTTTTACCGGAGATTTAGTGAACAGTCACGCTGATGAATTGTTACCTTTTATGGACGACCTCTCTCAACTGAAAGCCAAAGACGGGGTATTCTCTATCATGGGAAACCACGACTATGCTACCTATTACCATTGGGAAAGCGAAAGCGAACGGCTGGCTAATATTGACAGACTTATTGTTCGGGAGAAACAGCTGGGATGGACTATGCTGATGAACGAGCACAGATTCCTGACCAGGGGCAATGACTCAATCGTCCTAGCAGGAGTGGAAAACAGCGGAAACCCACCTTTCCCCGACTATGGTGACCTAGATGCTGCCCTCCGGAATACAGAAGGTAAGTTCAAGGTGTTACTGAGTCACGACCCTACCCATTGGAAAAGAAATGTCTTGCCTGAAACAGATGTCCAACTGATGCTGGCCGGACACACCCACGATATGCAAATCAGTATCTTTGGCTTGTCACTAGCCCAGTTTATTTATCCCGAACACAACGGGATGTACTATTCGGGCAACAGAGGACTGTATGTAAATATTGGAATAGGACACGTACTCTTTCCCATCCGGTTAGGGGCTTGGCCTGAAATTACTGTAATCACCCTACAAAAGAAAAAATAATCAAAAACTATATGAGCATCATTTATCTTATTTATCAAATTTTCATCGGACTGCCTATTTTTCTGGCAGTCACTATCCTAACAGCCTTGATTACCATCATTGGATGTTGGTTGGGCAATGGACATTTTTGGGGGTATTACCCGGGAAAATACTGGTCACAGTTCACTTGCTGGCTTTTCTTGCTGCCGGTAAAAGTGACAGGAAGAGAAAATCTGGACAAAAACACTTCGTATGTGTTTGTAGCAAATCACCAGGGTTCGTTCGATATTTTTCTGGTATATGGATACTTGCATCGCAATTTCAAATGGATGATGAAAAAAAGTTTGCGCAAACTTCCGTTTGTAGGAAAAGCCTGCGAATCAGCCGGATTTATCTTTGTCGACAAATCCAGTCCCAGAAAAGTATATGAAACCATCAAGAATGCCGAAAAAGTATTGCAAGACGGCACTTCCATGGTGGTGTTTCCTGAAGGAGCACGCACCTTTACCGGACATATGGGAGAATTCAAGAAAGGCGCTTTCCTATTGGCCAACCAACTGCAACTTCCTGTAGTACCACTTACTATCGATGGCTCTTTCGATATCTTGCCACGCACCGGCAAATTTCTGTCGTGGCACCGCATGAAACTGACCATCCACGCCCCTATCTATCCTATCGGAAAGGGAGATGACAACCTGAAAAAGATTATGACAGAATCGTATGAGGTTATCGAGAAAGGCCTGCCCCATGAATACCAAGGAAAGGTATTCAATCCAGACCAATAAACCCTTACCTCTCATAACAAAAAGAAGCCTTGTACGCTTGGGGTCTCCCAAGAATACACGGCTTCTCTTACATAAATAAAAAGGGTCCTTAAGTATTATCTCATCCCTCTAGCCTTATAAATACGTTCTTTAGCTGCATTTATCTGCTGGAACTTTTCTTCAGAAGCCTTTCGGATATCTTCTCCCAAAGTAGCTACCCTATCGGGATGATGCTTCAAAGCCAACTTACGGTAAGCGGCACGCACTTCCTCATCTGTAGCCGAAGACTCGATTTCCAGTACCCTATATGCCTCCTCCAAAGAATCACCAAAAAGATTCAACATAGAGTCCAACTCCTTCAAAGAAAGCCCCATAACCAATGCAACTTCTTTCAACGCTTCTACTTCAGCCGGACAAATATTTCCATCACTTTTCGCTATCTTCACCAAAAAGTCGAGCAACTGCAAACGCTCGCCATACTGCAAATTATCTGCAATCTGCGCTCCACATTCACGAATGGTCCGATGAAATGCATTCACATCGTACAGCTCCATTCTCTTACGCTGCTCAAATAAATCCATCAGGATTTGTTGTCCTTCGGCCACTGCAGCCTCCCCGAAATTGACACGCAAGAAATTTCTTACATACTCCATTTCACTATGCATAATCTTGCCATCAGCACGAATGATATAAGAAGCCATCACTAACATGGAAAACAAGAAGCTGTTTCGTTGTCCATATTGTGTTCTCTCCTCCTCGGTATACTGCGGCTGTTTCAAATCGGTAGCACTGTCAAACAAAGAACCGATGGCAAATCCAGCCAATCCTCCCAACGGCCCACTTGCCATAAATCCAACAATGCCGCCTATCCATTTACCAAATCCCATAAATAATCTTATTATAATGATTAATTGAAAATTCAAATATACACTAAATAATGTATATATACCGATTATTATAAAAAAACTCCCACCGGAACCACCTCTTTATCTCCAGGTAATGCCGACGAGAGTTTTTGTAACCAACTTAATTTCTGAGATAAATCAGAAATCAAATTTTTCCATTTTCAAAGGAGCCAGTTTTTCCATCTCTGGAACCAAAGTAGTGAAGTGTGCCGATCTGGAATGCATAGCCAATGAAGCACCGTCTTTCCAAGTTTCACAAATCATCAGCACTTCCGGACGAGTAGCACTTTCAAATACATCATAAGCAAGACAACCACCATCATTCAATGATGCCTCCGCCAATTTTTTAGCCAATGAAAGAACTTCTTCACGGTTCTCCTGAGCCACCTCAATAAATACGTTTAATCTTATCATAATTTTTCTATATATGTTCTGCTATTATGGTCTAAACAAATTGACCATTGATTACCATTCCACAAACTTACCGCGAGATTTACGATCTTCCAATACCTCTTTCAGTCTCTTGTTTTTAGAAGATGCAATAAATCGTCGGCCAAATATATTCGGAATAGCTACTCCCAAAGCAATACACATAATAACCAACCCTGAGTTGACACCACTCTCAATAGCTTTCATCAATGGAGTCACCTGGTCAATGCTCTGCACATTCATATTGATTAATCCAAACAACATACGATACATCAATACACCCGGAATCATCGGGATTACAGAAGGAATAGTAAGCACATGTCCTGGCACGTGGAACCAGTGCACAGCCTTGATTGCAATGAGGCTCACCAATACAGAGCCGGTAAATGAACCAACCACCAATCCCATATCCAAACCAATATTGTCGGTACTAGGACCTAAGTTGACAAAGTTACGTGTACACACAGCTATGATACCTCCGATAGCAACTACCCACAATAATCGGCGCTGAATGTTAAAAATCATGGAAAATCCCATTGCAGAGATGGCAGCAGCCAATGCAAACTCCCAATAAGAATGGTGAGGAACCATACTAATAGTAGGGAAGAAATTGGCAATGTGACAAAGTTTTACAGCAAAGGCGATACCAAAAGCCATGGCAGATACCATCAGTAATGTGTTCACAGCTCGCACTACCCCCACCTGAATATAGTTGTCCAACATGTCATCAACAAAATTAATCAAAGGAACACCCGGCACGATAAACAAGGCACAAGCCAATAGCGGATGCCATGGAGTGCTAGTCCATTCTTGCGGAAGCAACGTGCTGGCCCATGCCAATATAGTAGCCACAAAAGCAGAAATGGCAATACCCATATAATGATTCAATCCAGATACATTGCAATTATGACGCACACGCATACCGATAATGGCAGCCAATGAAGCATACAAGAATGCCACCCAGTCGCATCCAAACTGAATACAGAAACCACCACAGGCAAAACCTGCCCCGATAGCCACTTGCCATGGAGTGTAATTTCTCTTGCGAGTGCGGATTTTCTCCAGTTCCTCTTCATACTGGTCTAAGGTATAATCCTGTTCGATTGCCTTCCACGAAAGTTTACTCACCTCCGAAATGGCAGTCATATTTACACCATGGCCTTCTATACGCTGAAACTTCGTAAAAGAATAATCGCCATCGCTCACATTTACCATCAGCATGGTAAAGCTCACGTTAATGTGAAGTTTTTCTTCCGGAATACCCAAATAGGCAGCCGTGCGTTTCATGTTTCTTACCACACGGTTGGTATCCGCTAAACTTTCTACCAACAACTTACCGGTGCGCAACAAAAGATCCACTCTGCGATGTAGCAGTTGGTCATGAGCTTTCACCGTGGTTTCAAGATGTTTCTCTAATTCCATCCAATCCTTCATTTACATTTTTGCATTATGATTATTTTCGGGGGGCAAAGTTACTGAAAAAATATCTTTCCTTTCATATATTTATCCTAAAAAGAACACGTTACAAAAGACATTTATACTATTATTGATTATTTATCTGAACATCCCTGACAACTTCTAACATCTCTACAATTCCGTTTCAATTTGCTCACTTCACATGACATTTCCTCTTTTTCGGTTCTATTAATACCTTATAATATATATAAATCATTATCAATGATTGTCGGACAACGATTCAAAAAGATTTTTTATGCTTGAAATTCGATCTTTTTCTGTAATTTTGCCGCATAATAACATAGCAAATGAGTAGACTTTTACAACGAATCATAAGATGACCAATAAACGGTATCAGAAACTGGTGCTATTGGCACAAAACAGGATAACAATAAATTATTTCCATAAGAGAACCCATCTTAGAACAATTTAAAGTCATTATATGTTATTTAATATTGTGGAAACGAGCTATTTACCGTATTATAACAAAGAATGAGTACGAAAGGAATCATCCTCAATTGAGTATTTAAATTCTACACTGTGGATTATTTCTACAATATTTAAGTTGCATTCCTCAACTTATAAACTAAGATATCATTGTATATCAACAATTTAAACATAATAATAATCAATGGCACGCTACTTGTAGTTGCATTTATGGCATCTGAAACTATTAATAACAAGAACATATGAAACGCTTCTTAACAACAAAAGAATTGAAGGTAAAAAGAAAACAAGCAATTTATGCTGCAATCTGCATTGCTGCAACCATTTCACTTTATTTATTCTTCACACGAGAAAAGAAAACAGTAAGCACCCCTCCTATTGTATCTGTCATGCCTGCACAGAAACAAGATGTAGAGATTTATGGTGAGTATGTAGGCCGTATCCGTGCGCAACAATTTGTCGAAGTACGAGCTCGCGTAGAAGGATTCCTGGAACAAATGTTATTTGAGGAAGGTACATATGTGAAAAGAAACCAAGTGTTGTTCGTCATCAACCAGGACCAGTATCGTGCAAAGGCTGATAAAGTAAGAGCCCAACTGAAGAAAGATGAAGCACAGGCTCTGAAAGGTAAACGTGACTTAGAGCGTATCCGTCCTCTTTATGAGCAGAATGCAGCCAGCCAGTTGGACTTGGACAATGCCATCGCTGCGTATGAAACTGCCGAAGCGAGTGTAGGCATGAGTAAAGCCGATTTGGAACAGGCTGAGCAAGAACTGGGATATACAATTGTACGTTCTCCTATCTCCGGACAAATCAGTGAAAGACACGTCGACTTGGGTACACTGGTGGGAGGTAGTGGTAAATCGCTATTGGCTACCATCGTAAAGAGCGATACTATCTTAGTAGACTTCAGCATGACAGCATTGGATTACCTGAAGAGCAAGGAACGTAATGTTACTTTTGGACAGAAAGACTCTACCCGTTCATGGCAACCTACTGTAACTATTACTCTGCCAGACAACAGTGTATATGAATATAAGGGACTAGTAGACTTTGCAGCTCCTCAAGTAAACCCTAAGACTGGTACTTTCTCTGTCCGTGCAGAATTAGCTAATCCTAACCATGTGCTGCTACCGGGTCAGTTTACCAAAGTAAAACTTCTACTTGACGTTCAGGAGAATGCAACTGTTGTACCACAAAAAGCTCTGATTATCGAAAAAGGGGGAGCGCATATCTTCGTAGTCAGAAAAGACTCGACTGTAGAAAGACGTTTTATCGAACTTGGTCCTGAGTTCCAAAATAATATTGTAGTAGAAAGAGGTTTGTCGGCTGGAGAAACCATCGTAAGCGAAGGATTCCACAAACTGGCTCCAGGAATGAAAGTCCGCATCGCAACATCTAATCAGTCAGAAACGGCTGCAAAAGAAGAGAAATAATCAAACAGTCACTAACTGCTAACGCATATGAAAGTCAATTTTTTCATTGACAGACCGATATTCTCGGCTGTCATCTCCATACTTATCGTGATCGTAGGTATCATCGGATTACAGATGCTTCCTATCGACCAATATCCACAAATCACTCCGCCTGTGGTAAAGATTAGCGCTTCTTACCCGGGAGCAAGTGCCATCACCGTGTCACAAGCAGTGGCTACCCCTATCGAACAGGAATTGAATGGAACTCCGGGAATGATTTACATGGAATCTAATAGCTCAAACTCGGGAGGATTCTCGGCAACCGTAACTTTCGACATCTCTGCAGACCCAGACTTGTCGGCCGTTGAAATACAGAACCGCATCAAACTGGCAGAAGGGCGACTTCCTGCAGAAGTGGTACAAAACGGTATTACTGTAGAGAAACAAGCTCCTAGCCAGCTGATGACTATCTGCTTGACTTCCGACGACCCTAAGTTTGATGAAATCTATCTGAGTAACTTCGCAACACTAAATGTATTAGACTTGCTCCGCCGTATTCCGGGAGTAGGACGTATCTCCAACATCGGCGGACGCTATTACGCCATGCAGATTTGGGTAGACCCTGCCAAACTCGCCAACTTCGGAATGACTGTGCAAGATGTGCAAAGCGCATTGAAAGACCAGAACCGTGAATCGGCAGCCGGTGTACTCGGACAACAGCCTGTAAGCGGAATAGATATCACCATCCCTATCACGGCACAAGGACGATTGTCTACAGCCAGCCAGTTTGAAGAAATTGTGCTCCGCGCCAATCCCGACGGCTCACTGATTCGTATGCGTGATGTGGCTCGTGTATCACTCGAAGCCTCATCTTATAATACAGAAAGTGGTATCAACGGAGGCAACGCTGCTGTATTGGGTATCTATATGTTGCCGGGAGCTAATGCAATGGAAGTGGCCAACAATGTAAAGGAAGCCATGAAAGAAATCAGTAAGAACTTCCCGGAAGGTTTGGAATACAACATTCCGTTTGACATGACCACCTATATCTCTGAATCAATCCATGAGGTATACAAGACATTGTTTGAAGCATTGGTATTGGTTATCATCGTAGTCTACCTGTCGCTGCAAAGCTGGCGCGCCACATTGATTCCGGTAGTAGCTGTACCCATCTCATTGATTGGTACATTCGGCTTCATGCTTATCTTCGGTTTCTCACTGAACATGCTTACCTTGCTGGGATTGGTATTGGCTATCGGTATTGTGGTCGATGATGCCATCGTAGTGGTAGAAAATGTGGAGCGTATCATGGAAGAAGACAAACTTGGTCCTTATGAGGCTACAAAAAAAGCAATGGACGGTCTGGTAGGAGCAATTATAGCAACCTCTCTGGTACTGGCTGCAGTATTCGTTCCTGTAAGTTTCCTTTCAGGTATCACCGGACAGTTGTACCGCCAGTTTACTGTAACCATTGTAGTATCTGTATTGCTTTCTACAGTAGTGGCTCTCACACTGAGTCCGGTAATGTGTTCCTTAATTCTAAAACCAACCGACTCTAGCAAACCCAAGAACAAGGTATTCCAAGCTATCAACAGCTGGTTGGGAATTGGAAACAATAAATATGTAAAATGGATAGGCTGCACTGTAAAGCACCCCAAACGTGTTATTGTGGGGTTCTGTACCGCATTAATTATGATCTTTGCTCTGCACCGCCTGACTCCAACTAGTTTCCTTCCGATTGAGGACCAAGGATATTTTACAGTAGAGTTGGAACTTCCGGAAAGTGCAACTTTGGAAAGAACCAGAAAGGTTACCGATCGTGCTATCCAGTTTATAATAAAAGACCCGGCAGTAGCTTATGTGCAGAACGTTACAGGTAGCAGCCCTCGAATTGGTACCAACCAGGCACGAAGCCAGCTCACCGTTATCTTGAAAGGGTGGAAAGAACGAGATAATACTACCATCAATGCCATCATGGACAATATCCGTCGTGAACTGAAGGAATATCCGGAATGTAAAGTCTATCTGTCTACTCCTCCTGTTATTCCTGGTTTGGGTCTTTCCGGGGGATTCGAAATGCAGTTGGAAGCTCGTGGAGATGCTACATTTGAGGATTTGATGCAAGCCACTGATACCCTAATGTACTATGCTTCTCAAAGAAAAGAAATTGCCGGACTTTCTTCTTCCTTGCAAGCAGAAATTCCTCAACTCTATTTCGATGTAGACCGTGACAAAGTAAAACTGACTGGCGTTCCCATGGCAGACGTATTCTCTACCATGAAAGCATACACCGGTTCGGTATATGTAAACGACTTCAATATGTTCAACCGTATCTACCGCGTTTACATTCAGGCAGAAGCTCCCTATCGTGCACTGCGCGACAACATTGGACTTTACTTTGTGAGAGGTGGCGATGGAGATATGATTCCACTTACCGCTTTGGGTACTACCAATTATACTACTGGTCCGGGAAGCATCAAGCGTTTCAACATGTTCAACACTGCCGTAATACAAGGAACCGCTTCCAATGGAGCCAGTTCCGGTCAGGTAATGGAAATCTTGGAAGAGATTGTCAGAGAGAAGCTACCTAACAACATCGGTGTAGAATGGAGTGGACTTTCTTACCAGGAAAAGAAAGCAGGAGGACAAACCGGTATCATTCTTTCATTGGTATTCTTGTTCGTATTCCTCTTCCTTGCTGCACTCTACGAAAGCTGGACTGTGCCTATCGCCGTACTGATTTCGCTTCCGGTAGCTGTATTGGGAGCTTATGCCGGAGTAATAGCCTGCGGACTGGAAAATGACACTTATTTCCAGATTGGTTTGGTAATGCTTATCGGTTTAGCTGCAAAAAATGCCATCTTGATTGTAGAATTTGCCAAAGAAGAAGTTGACAAAGGAAGAGACGTTGTAGAATCTGCACTTCACGCAGCACAACTCCGATTCCGCCCTATCCTAATGACCTCATTGGCTTTCATCCTCGGTATGCTTCCTATGGTTATTGCCAACGGTCCAGGTTCTGCCAGCCGTCAAGCTATTGGTACTGGTGTGTTCTTCGGCATGATTGTTGCAGTAACCGTAGGTATCTTGCTCGTACCTTTCTTCTTTGTAATGATTTACAAGGCAACCAACAAGCTGAAATCTAAGAAAACAGCTCAAAAACTTTAATAAAGATACAAACATGAGACCATCTAAATATATCAAACAATTCGTTCCCGCTTTATTTGCAGTCTTCCTTTTGGGAAGCTGCAAAATAGGGAAACAATATACCCGTCCGGAACTCCATCTTCCGGAAACACTCGACAGTCTGAGTGTAGATTCTACTTCTATCGGCGATTACCCTTGGGAACAACTTTACACCGATACGGTACTGCAATCGCTGATAAAGAAAACCTTGGAATACAACAAAGATATGCTCATAGCCGCCGCACGCATCAAAGAACTAGCAGCGATGAAACGCATTGACTTTGCCAATTTCTTCCCTAACGCCAGTTTGAAAGCTTATGCCGAAAAAGAAGGGAAAGACTATGGAGGAAAATACAAACCTGATAATGATGCACAAGTAAAATTACTGGTAAACTGGGAAATTGACTTGTGGGGCAATCTGAGATGGGCACGAGAAAAGAGTATGGCCGAGTTCATGGGGTCTGTGGAAAACCAGCGTGCCTTGCAAATGAGCCTGGTAGCACAAATGGCGCAATCGTACTTTGAACTGGTTGCTCTTGACAACGAATTATCCATTGTAAAAAAAACCGTGGATGCACGTCGTGAAAGCCTTCATCTAGCACGCATCAGATATGAAGGTGGTCTGACTTCCGAAACAGCCTACCGACAAGCCCAGGTGGAGTTGGCCAGAACCTCTACATTGGTTCCAGACCTAGAAAGAAAAATCACCTTAAAAGAAAACGAAATTGCATTTCTGACTGGAGAATATCCTCATCAGATTACAAGAACTACCTTGCCTGAAGATGTACTCCTTTCATCTAGCCTACCTGTCGGACTGCCTTCTTCTCTTCTTGAAAGAAGACCAGACATCCGTCAAGCGGAACAAGCAGTGATAGCCGCCAATGCTGCTGCAGGAGTAGCATTTACCAACCTGTTCCCTAAGTTGACCCTTACTGTAGGAGTGGGTGCACAGAATCCGGAATTTGAAGATTTTCTGAAATCTCCTTACCACCTACTCAGCGCAACTATCTTACAACCCATTTTTGCCATGGGGAAAAACCGTGCCATGGTAAAAGCCAAACGGGCTGCTTGCGAACAAGCAGCTTATGCGTATGAGAAAGCAGTATTGGGTGCATTCAAGGAAACCTACAATGCAATAGCTGAATTCAACAAGAACAAGGAAATCTACGAAACACGACTCCGTTTGGAACAATCATCAAAAATTACTTTGGAACTTGCACAATTGCAATATATCAACGGAGTAATTGGATACATGGATTTACTGGATGCACAGCGAGGCTACCTGGATGCACAGATTGGTTTAAGTAATGCTATCCGTGACAAACAGATAACCTTGGTCAACTTATATAAAGCACTAGGCGGAGGATGGAAACAATAAACCACCTCCCATAAAAACAGAAAAATCCCCTTCAAGACTTGGATGAACAGAGCCTTGAAGGGGATTCTCTTTTATTTGGATTTCTTGTAATCCAACTCAATTGCTTCGGCAATCCAGTTAGCCAAAGCCTGTCGATTATCAGGTATCACTAAGCGCTTTTGGTCTAACGGATTCTGAATATTTCCCAATTCCATAAACACAGCATAAGGAACCGTATTGCGCAACACATACAAACCTCGCTCACTAACGGAACCTTGGAAACCACGAGTAGGCTGATGACGTGCATATTTCATCTTAAAAATCCGCTGCACTTGGTCGGCCAACCTTTTACCATACCTGCTTCCCGGTGCATGATAGAAATAAGTATCGGTCTGCCTGCGCTGGCTACGACTATCTACATGGATGAATATAGCACGCTTATAAGCCGACTTATCCTTTCTGTACAAACTATTGACAGCATCACAACGCTGCTTCAGACGAGCTACCTGGTTCAACGGGATAGCCTTTCCCATGCAAGTCTCTCGCTTGCTATTTTTCAAGACAGCCGTATTACGAATACCATCTTTTGCATCTTGAATGATGAAATGCACCTTTGCCCCACGCTGAAGCAACTCCCGCCCAAGTCGCAAAATGATGTCATACGCATACTCATCTTCATGCAGTTCTTTTCCTTGATACTTTCCAATACATCCCGGGTCAGGACCACCATGTCCGCTTACCAGATAAAACACCGCCCCCTTCAATGAACTGGAAGTTACCGAATAAGAAGCCAGACTTTTACCAAAAAGAGGTTCATAATTTCCCGACCTTTTCTTAGAAGCCCAAGACAAAGAAACTCCGCACCAACACAACATCACGATTGCCATCCATCGGACGGCACCCCATCCGTTCAGCCTCATCATTTCAACATTTCATCTATTTTATTACACAATGCCGAGAACTCCTCTTCATTATACAGACGAGTCATCATAACGATTTTTCCTTCTTTATCAATCAGCACATTGCGAGTGATACCGGCATTACGAACTGCATATTTGGCAAAAATATCAGCACCCGGGTCTAAACCTAAAGGATAAGTGACTTTTGTCTGAGCAGCAAATTTCTTCACCCGCTCCAACGGCTCATCACGGTCTATTCCAAACAATGCAAACGAAGCGTTGCCCTTGTGTTTCTGCCAGATATCTTTTTCGATGAAAGGCATTTCCTTGCGGCAAACCCCGCACCAGCTAGCAGTAAACTGCAACATCACTACCTTACCCCGCAAAGCCGAGAGTTTCATCTTACTTCCGTCTGTCAATGTCATTTCAAAGTCGGGAGCCGCATCTCCCACCTTTACAATATAACCTACCGCATCAGGAATAACCTCCTGTGCCTTCAATCCATTTACCATAAAGACTGCCATCAACAGGCAAGCCATACAAACAAAAAACTTTTTCATTTTATTTACCTATATATTATTAAGGTTTCAAACTTACACAATTTTCTGCTATTTTCCTCTATCAAAATTCATAAAAACCCGTAACAGAGAAAAAGCAATTCCCAAAACTCCATAAAAAAAGATGCACTCCAAAATAATCCTATTTATCCTGAAGTGCATCATCGTATAAAATAAACAAAACTTCATTTATCAATCTGCAGCCTCTCCCATAAAAGTAGAAGCAGGCAAACCATCTTTATTCACCAGATTGGCTCTAGTAAACGGCTGCCATGCATATCTCACATAGCGAGGATGCTTTACCTGTTTGGACGTAAGCTCCACCTTGTTGCCCTTTACAATAGCATGAGCCGGATAGAACAACCCACAAAATTCTGCAACTTCAAAGCAAGATACGGCTTTTCCGTCAGAAGTTCGAAGACCTTCTGCATAGTCAAAAGAGACAGTCATACGATTTCCTTTCACCTGGGCCGACTTGAACAGCGGACCAGACGGGGTCATCTTGAGCCCATAGTCTTTTGACAAAGCCCATCGCCCTAAACGCTCTCCCACCGAACGTTTGTCACGAGGATGCACATCCAAAGAATCACCCTTATCATACGACACCACCATTCCTGTAAACGGAATCTGAGCCATCAACTTGCGCTGACTGTCTCTGAACCAAGGCCATGAAGGACGGTTCAATCCCGACAGCTGCACAAAATAGAACGGCATCTGCTTATCTCCCCAATACGAGCGCCAGCTATCTACCAGCAAAGGGAACAGTATTTCGTGAGCTTCCATATTATGAGCATTCGATTCCCCTTGATACCATATAACTCCCTTCAGTGGATATTTCTCCAAAGGCAGGATGCCAGCCTCAAACAAATAGCAAGGCTCGTAAGGATGGCGTTTGGCTATGGAAGTGGAGTTTTTCAGGTTGACGGCAGCACGTCCTCGTGCCCAGTCCTGAATGAAATCATTATACAACCAGTCTTTCAAAATCATCGGAAACTCCATTTCAAGACTATGACGGTCAATCCATGACTCTGTGGTAGCACCACCTATGGCATTGCATATCAGCCCTACAGGTACTTGCAGACTGTCATGAAGCATCCGTCCAAAATAATAAGCCACTGCTGAAAAGTCTGAAACGACTTCCGAAGTACACTCTTCCCACTGGGCTTCTTTATAATAAAGCAAATGATTGATAGAATCTATCGCAGATACAGGCCAGTTTACATTGTTGGTACGCCAACGCGCCTGCTTGTTATACAGACGGATGGCAGAATTATCTGCAGATGCAATCTCCTTATTGGCGTTCACATCCTGCTTGAGCATAAACTCCATGTTCGATTGTCCGGAGCAGAGCCATACCTCTCCTATCGCCACATTGGAAAACTTCAGTTTCTCGTCAGATGTACTCACCTCCAACGTATATCCAGTGCCAGCTTTCATTGGGTCAAGCACCACTTGCCATTTACCCTGGTTTCCTGCCACTGCATGTTTCTTCTGCTTACCAATCTTCACGATCACTCTATCTCCTGCATTGGCTATACCATGTATCAACAAAGGTCTTTCTCGCTGCAACACCATATTGTCCGTAAACAATTCTGACAAATGCAGTCCGCCATAATTTCCTGTAATGGCAGAATATACTACCTTTGCCATGATGCCTGCTCCTTCTTCGTTCGGATGAATGGCATCGGGAAAAAGGAACGGATAAGAATATAGGGGAGCATGAAAATCTATCAGTTCAGCTTCAGATACCTGAGCCACCGTTTCAATGGAATGTTGTATCAACTCATGCCACTGGCTAGTGCCAGATACAAAACGAGGATGACGGTCAGCTATCGGAGTCATGCGCGAAATAATGCAGCGCACTTTCGGATTTATCTTGCGGAAACTTTCTATCAAATCCAAATAGTCTTTCACAAACTCATCACGATAGTTGGGCCAATCACGTGGATCTGTATCATTAATACCTAAATGCATCACCAAAATATCCGGGCAGAAATCCTTTGCCTGTTCATATTCCGGCTGGTTTACATATGGGCGATGCCCTTTAGAAAGCAATGTAGCTCCAGGACGACCAAAATTGCCGACCAAAAAGCCATCGCCCAACATCTTCTGAAGTTGCGACGGATAAGAGTCGCGCTCACGGTCCTTGATTCCAGTACCATAAGTGATACTGTTTCCCACACATGCCAC
>JARIAN010000043.1 GCA_029257865.1 Phocaeicola sp. | reverse complement strand
TTTACCGTCACACGTATGTGTCACACGCGTTACACGAACGTAGCACACACGTCACACGTATGAGTCACGAGCGTTACACCTACGTGTGACGACAATCATATCGCAACGTTTAGGCTATCTTGATTATTAACCCTCAAAAAATGATATACTATGGCCATTAAATTCGATTTGTACAAAAACCCTGAAAGAGAAGGGGTAACGATTCCTGAATACCATGCTAAGGTATTGACAAAAGATGTTATCAGCACGAAAGACATCCGCTGTTCGATAAACAAGAAATGTACCGTTGCTCCAGCCGATGTGGCAGCTGTGCTTACTGCGTTGAGTGGAGAAATGTTTGAAGCACTGAGCAACGGCTACTCTGTCCACCTCGAAGGGATTGGTTTTTTCAGTCTGAGCCTCAAATGTGCGCCTGGGGTGAACCCTAAGCACGTGTCGTCTTCCGACATTAGTGTGAGAAGTATCCGCTTCCTTCCCGACAAAGAGCTTTCCGAAAAGTTCAAGGCGGTAGAATTCGTACACAGAAAAGAGTCCTCACGGCATTCCGATGATATGGGACGGTCCGAAATTCTTGAAGAACTCAACTCCTATTTTGAAACCAACCGCTTTCTGCGCCGTTGCGACTTTGAAACACTCACCGGCTTCAACAAGTCTAAAGCATTGAGAACGCTGAAACTTCTCGTAGAGGAAGGTGTGCTTGAAAATGCGGGTACAAAGCAGATGCCTATGTATGTAAAATGCTCCTAAGACTAACGGAGTGAAGAGCGGAGATAGGGTGTCAGGCATCATGGCTTGCTAGTGGAGATACTCTCTTGTGAGAGTTCATAAATTCACTATCAATATAGGATGGATGGAGATTGTTTTCTATATTTGCGGAAAATTTCAAACAAAAAATCTTTAATAATCAACCATGGAAATGAATCGTATGAAAACAGTAGTATGCTGTCTCGGCCTATGCCTGATGAGCAATGCGGTGAGTGCAGTGAACTACGTGAGAAAAGTGAAGAATGCGAAGGGGATTGAGGTGACATACCAATCGGTATCAAAAGGGAAAGTGAGACCGGGACAGTTCCTGGTGACAGTTGTCGGCAACGAGATGTCCTTGACCAAAGTGGAGGACCCTTCGCACGTAAAAACAGAAGAGGAAATCTTGTACAAATCACCGGTTACTAAAGAGTTTGTGGACTATACTGCCTTGAAAAGCTATCTTTGGGCTGAACTTCCCAACGGCGACATCATCTCTTCTGAAAATTCGTTCGTGTTCGGAAAGGACCTGAAGAAAATCGGTGAAGGGGAACATCTGGGTATGAAATGCCAGATTCTCCGCACTTCCATCAACTCTAATACTATCGACATCTGGTACACCACCGACATCGCTTTCCGAGGTACTCCTCAGCCGGGAGTGGGCATCCCCGACGGACTGGTATTGAAAACGGTACGCAACGGCGACTCTGTAATCGAAGCTATTGATATTGAAAAGATGAAGAGTGACTGCAAGGTACTGCCAACCTCGTGGGGAGAACAGATGGATGCGTATGACTATAAGTACACCATCAACCAGAGTGTGGTATCTACCGTAAACGTTTTCGACCAGCAGACCATCTGCTTCTCTGGAGCAAAATTGGCCGACCAGCTGGAGGAAGGTAAGGTATACCCTGCTTCTGGAGGTGCCATCATTCTGAAGAAGGTGAAACTTCCGGAGGTGATTAAGGGAAGATGTATCTTTGCTGAAGTGGTACAGTATTCTGATGGGGATGCATACGACCGTACCGGCTCTATCTTTACCATTCCTGTGGGAAAGGAAAAGTCGTTTCTGGATATGCTGCGCAACTTGAAGAGTGTACCTGCTTTCAAGTCGGGAGAGGTGAGCTATCCGGGACTTGTGTCAACAGAAGAGTATGATGTACCCGTGGAACTCATGCGTTTCTTCACCGGGTTTGGTGTGAGAAAATTCAACCACGTAAAGGTGAAAGGACAGAACTGGGTAGACTCTGTGCTGTATAAGACGGAAATCACTCCGCTGGCTGAGCATCTGACAGGTGAAGCGTGGATTGGTGCATACATCGGCAACTGGGATGCTAAAGGGCATCGACTTTCCTTGAAACTGAAGTATTATCCCGATAACGACCGTCCGCTGCGCCGCTCAATGCCACTGTTCAACACGGTGAATTATATGGAGCAGGCAGGACAGCCCTACCCTATCTTTATGCTGAATGACTCTTTGAAGGTGAAGTTTACCTTGAAGGAGCCTGTAAAGAATGCTACTCTTTATTATCTGACTACCGGTCATGGGGGCTGGGGAAACGGCGATGAATTCAACCAACGCCCGAATACCATCTACCTGGACGGGAAACAAGTGATTTCTTTCGTACCTTGGCGTGACGACTGTGGTACGTACCGTAACTGGAACCCATGCTCGGGCAACTTCTCCAACGGATTAAGTTCGTCCGATTTGAGTCGCTCCAACTGGTGCCCTGCTACAGTGACAAATCCTGAATACATCTATCTGGGCGATTTGGAAGCCGGCGAACATACCATGGTGGTAAAGATTCCGCAAGGTCAGCCTGAAGGTGGAAGCAATAGCTACTGGTGTATCTCGGGTTCTTTACTCTACTAATTTAATCAATCTAGATTCTCAAATCCAGAGGGTGAGCCTCATCATCCTCTGGATTTTATTTTTTCCCAGCTGTCGACCGCATATCAACCGAGCCGTATCATCCACTCGCTCAAACATTTTTCCTTTTTACAGCCACCCCCCTATCCTATCTGCACCTATTCACTCAGTTTCAAGCGCAGATAAGTACGGTCGTCAAACGAGCTGTTGCCCTCTACCAGACATTTTGAAGCGGGATTCTCCCGAATGCATAGCGGGTCCTTCAAAAGAACTTCCGCCAGATACTTTTCCGTAGCCTCAAGGGTATCAAAAAGTTGAGGATATCCGTCAGAAGCCAAGATTAGCTCATCCGCACCACCAACCGATAGGCAAGGCACTTTGTCGGAGGCAATGGGATTACCATCGAGAACCGGATAACTATAAGGATTTGTCGGGTCGGGATCATTCTGAAAATGAAGTTGGTCGCACAGCGCATCAAAGATAAACGCCCGCCCTTTATCATTTTGCCGGATATCATTCTCACTATATCCGTGAGCAAGATAATAACGAATGGCACAACAGCGAATCTCAACCAAGATATGGTCGACCAACTTTTCAAAGTGATGAGTAGTACCCCTCCAGCGACTTTGGCAATCGCCTATGAACCATACCTCATTGCGGTAGCGACTATAAATCACCGCAGAACAAGTAGGAAGATACTGAGCAGCTGCATAAGTAGAATCAGAAGCCAATACGCGGGTAAGGACTTCAAGCACCTCTTCCTTGCTAAGGGCGGGAGGAAGTGTCTTAATGGCAGCGCAGACAAGGCGCATGGCCAGATGCCCAGGACTTTCTTGTCCCGGAGCAATCTGAATTTTTGACGTAGAGCCGTCTACTACCGCTGCATAATGGGAGGTAACTACCCATCCGTCTTCGCAAGGGAGACCTTCTCGTTTGCCTAAACTATAGTGTTCGATAATTTTCATCATGTTTCTCTATGCTGTTTGATTCC
>JARIAN010000017.1 GCA_029257865.1 Phocaeicola sp. | reverse complement strand
ACAAGCTTATGTCCTTTTATGATAAAATGATGCTTAGAAAGAGATATATCATTGAGACGATCAACGACCTACTCAAAAACAAAGCGCAGCTCGTACATTCCAGACACCGTTCGATAACAAATTTTCTAGTAAACCTTGTGGCTGTACTGGGTGCTTATTGTTTCTTTGATAACAAACCGGATGCATTGCAAGGATACTATATTGAGGATTCGAAACAACTGACATTATTCTAAACTTATCCCGAACTCAGGTAAGAATGGAATATCAGCAACACCTGTAGAGTTTTGATGTAAATAGTTTTCCTTAGCGTACAAGCAAACATCTATGGACAGACAATCCCCATGCCCTTATGAAAGGACACGAGGATTGTACTAAACTTCATAAACCTATATAATATTGCGTATGTTATTTCTTTTCAATATCCATCTTACGTTTCAATGCTTCCAAGTAGTAATAGTCAGCATAGTTTAGCGGAACGTCGATTTCATTGTTGTGAGGGATGCTTCCTACACTGTGCATCAAGATGAAGCGACCATTTTCGCCCAATTTCGCAGTATAGCTGCTTGAAGCTAATGATTCCATAATCTTATCGGCATATTTCTTGTAAGATGCAGCTTCTGGAATATCGTAAGTGCTGATTTCATAAAGAGCAGAAGCGATAGTAGAAGCAGAAGAAGCATCTCTTGGTTCGTTAGGGATCTTAGGAGCATCCATATCCCAGTAAGGAATCAGGTCGGCAGGCAGTCTTTTGTGGTTCTTCATGAAGTTGAAAGTCTTCAGAGATTGTTCCAAATACTTCTTGTCACCTGTTTCGCGGTAGCATACGCTATATCCGTAAATGGCCCAAGCCTGACCACGAGACCATGCTGATTCATGTGCATATCCCTGTGCTGTGTGGCGGTTGCGAACGCTTCCGTCTTTCAAGCTGTAGTCAATAACGTGATAGCAGCTTCCGTCTTCTCTGAAATGCTCTTTCAAAGTTCTGTCGGCATGAGCCACAGCCACCTTATAATAAGTAGAGTCGCCTGATAGTTTTGTAGCTTCGAACAGCAGTTCCAAGTTCATCATGTTGTCAATGATAACCGGACATTCCCACCCTCTCTGTGACTGCCATCCTCTATCTACGTTCCAGCTTTGGATGATACCTGCTTTTTCGCGGAAACGAGTGCACAATGATTTGGCTGCTTCAACGATTATATCTTTATATGCTTTATTTTTACTCAAGCGCAAGCCGTTGCCGTAGCTGCAGTTAATGATGAAGCCGATATCGTGATGCCAAGTAAGGGTTTTGGCTTCGTCAAGAGCTTCAGTATATTTCTTGGCGATAGGGAGGAGAGTAGAATCGTTGGTCAATTCATACAGATACCAGATATTTCCTGGAAAGAATCCGCTTCTCCAGTCTTCGTAGCCACAATAAAACACGCTGCCATCTTTCTTAAGAGTAACAGGGTTCAAGATTTTTCCACTAGCTTCAATTGTGTCGATTTCCAAACCAATCTGCTTTCTTGCATTTTCGATGGCTTTTTCGCTCCAAGTTTTTTCTGTTTCCTGCGCTTTCTGTGAAGTACAGCTGATAGCACCAATTGTCATCAATGACAAGACGCTGGTACGAAGAACGTTTAATAGTTTCATAAAAATTAGTTATAGATGTTTTTAAAGTTTTCTGAATTCTGATTGCAATATTACTGTTTTTTATCTGATTATTGGTGTATTATCATACGTATTAGGGATAAAATCGTTCAGACAGACTTCTTGTTTGCTGATAGGGTGTGACATAGGAAAGGCAGACGTAAAAATGAGAGGAGGCTGGCGACATAGGAGTTATAAGACGGCCCCTAGAGGAATGATGTGGACTGTAGTCTAGTGTCGGATGAACTATTTTGTAATAATAATGGAAGATTATGGCTTGCTTATTGCTGAAATATCACAAAATTTGCACTGTCAAAAAGATGAGGGAATCCTCCGGACACCGGTCATGACCGGTAGTTAACCTGAAATGCATTATTGGTATAAGTGGTGCATTTAGCTGAAAATGTAAGTACATCAGTGATGATGAAAATCATAATACAATCGTTTATATGTCAACATGGGAAGTTGGTTGCTTATTTTATAAGCAAGGCTTAAGGTAAAAAGAGCTGATGGGATATCAGCTCTTTTGCTATTTTGTACAAAAGTGCTACATGAAACGAACGGTTATGTAAATATCTTTCTTGCATTTGTACTACATTTGTCGTATTGAGCAATCGCTCCTAGGGCAGATTGTGTAGAGTGACTGAAATATCATAAACAAATAATGAATTATAGTATGAAAACATCCTTAAACTATGTGATGAGTGGATTGGCATTACTTTCCACCCAGTCTTGTGTATCGAATAAAGAGGTTGTACAGACTGAGCAACCTAACCTTATTTATGTTTTTCCCGACCAGTATCGTAACCAGGCCATGGAGTTTTGGGGGCAAGAAGGTTTCAGCGACAAGGTGAACTTCAAGGCCGACCCGGTGCATACCCCTAACTTGAATGATTTTGCACGCCAGTCGGTAGTACTTACCTCTGCTATGAGCAACTGTCCGCTGAGTAGTCCTCACCGTGGTATGCTGCTTACCGGTATGTACCCTAACAAGAGTGGTATTCCTTTGAATTGTAATTCGAGCCGTCCTATAAGTTCGTTGCGGGAAGATGCTACTTGTGTGAGCGATGTGTTCTCTCAGGCTGGATACGACTGCGCTTATTTTGGGAAGTTGCATGCCGATTTCCCTCTTCCTAACGACCCGGAGAGTCCAGGTAAATATGTAGAGAGCCGTTGGCCGGCTTGGGATGCCTATACTCCAGCCGAACGGCGTCATGGCTTCAACTACTGGTATTCATATGGTACATTTGACGAGCATAAGAATCCTCACTATTGGGATACCGACGGCAAGAAGCATGAACCAAAGGAGTGGTCACCGCTGCATGAAGCCAAGCAGGTCATTAAGTATCTGAAGAATGAAGGCGGAGAGCGCGACGAAAAGAAACCGTTCTTCATCATGGTCGGAATGAACCCTCCTCACAGCCCATACCGCACTTTGGAAGACTGCGAAGAGCAAGACTATAACCTATACAAAGATAAACCTTTGTCGGAACTGCTAGTTCGTCCGAATGCCGGAGTAGATATGAAGAAAGCTGCTTCTGCTCCTTTCTATTTCGCTTCGGTTACTGGGGTAGACCGAGCTTTCGGACAGATTCTTGCTGCTTTGAAGGAGTTGGGGCTGGAAAAAAATACTATTGTAGTGTTTGCTTCCGACCATGGTGAAACAATGTGCAGCCAGTGGACCAACGACCCTAAGAACTCACCTTATTCAGAGTCTATGAATATACCGTTCCTGGTTCGTTATCCGGATGTGTTGAAACCGAGAGTGGATAATTTCATCATGTCGGCACCCGATATTATGCCTACTCTGTTGGGGTTGTGCGGACTGGGACAGCAGATTCCGGAAGAAGTGCAAGGACGCAACCTTGCTCCTCTCTTTATGGATGCAAATGCTAAGATGGTTCGCCCTGACGCTGCCTTGTATATCCAGAACTTGGATGGTGAGAAAGATGAAAACGGTTTGGTCAAGACTTATTTCCCTTCATCAAGAGGTATCAAGACTCAAGACTATACATTGGCTCTTTATATTGACAAGAAGACCAAACAACTCAAGAAGAGTTTGCTGTTTAAGGATTCGGAAGACCCTTATCAGTTGAAGAATCTTCCTTTGGAGGAAAACAAGGAAGTGGTGAAGGAACTTTGCACTAGAATGGGAGCGATGTTGAAGGAAATTGATGACCCTTGGTTCCAGCAGAACATTCTTTCTGATTTAGTGACTTATTAATATGATAGCATCTCTTGCAGGCGGTATGGTATTGCCGGCTGCAAGAGGTATAAATTTAGATTCTAATGTATGAAAAAGATTAATCAGTATTTGGCCGGAGGACTTTTGGGAACTGTGGCTTCTCTTTCTTCCTTTCAAGCTACGGCTCAGGTAGTGAAGCATGAAAAACTATTGTCGTTTGAAGAAGCTGTTGTTCCGGAGTTCATCTCCGGAAGTAAGTCTACCTTCGGCATCAGCGATGAACATTATAAAGATGGTAAGCAGAGCATCTGGTGGCAGTTTGAACCGGGAGCGGTGATGTCAATCAAGAAAGACCTTCAGTTTGAACGTAAAGACCCTACCGGAAAAGACACTTACTTATCGGCTTTCATCGTATGGGTGTATAATGAACAGGCTGTAGACAAGACCATCGAGTTTCAGTTCTTGAAGGACGGTAAACTGTGTACTTCTTTTCCTTTTGGAATCAATTTTACCGGATGGAGAGGGGCTTGGGTTTGCTTTGAACGCGATATGCAGGGAACAGTGGAAGACGGCATGAACGAGATTCGTGTAGTTGCCCCGAATGTAAAAGGAAAATTGTTCTTTGATCATGTAATCCCTTCCTCGAAAGTGGATGCCCGCCAGCAGACTGCCGATGTGCAGGTGCCTTTTGTCAACAAGGAGACCAACAATCACTGGTTGGTTATCTACAAACATTCGTTGTGGAAACCGGATATTGCGTTGGAGGCCGTTACAGATACTCAGAAGAAGGACTTGAGAGTCATAGAAAAGCGTTTCCTGAATATGCTTTACACTCCTTCTGCTTTTAAGGAAAAGGAACTGAAAACCATACGTAATGCTTACGATAAGTATCAGATTACTTATAAGAACGGCAAGGTGAGCGGACTTCCTATCTTTATGACCAGACAGGCGGAGGCTTATGAGCGGATGATTCCGAACTGGAACAAGCGTTTCTTCGAGAAGTACGGCATGGAGATTGCCAAGTACCTGGATTTGATGAAGCGCATAGCCATTGGTTATCGTAATGCGAAGGATGATGTGGTGAAAGCCGAACTGAAAGAGAAGTTTATGGCAATGTATGATCATATCACCGACCAGGGGGTGGCTTATGGAAGCTGCTGGGGAAATATCCATCACTACGGATATAGCATGCGTAGCTTGTATGTGGCTTATTTCCTGATGAAGGAAGAACTTCGCCAGGCAGGAAAGTTGCTGGAGGCTCAGCGCACCTTGCAGTGGTATGCCATCACTAATGAAGTATATCCTAAACCTACTGTAGACGGTATTGATATTGACTCGTTTAATACGCAGACTCAAGGACGTATTGCCAGTATCTTGATTATGGAAGACTCACCGGAGAAACTGCAATATATCCGTTCGTTCTCTCGTTGGCTCGACTTCGGTTGTCGTCCGGCAGATGGTTTGATGGGCTCGTTTAAGAAAGATGGGGCTTGCTTCCATCACTGCAATAATTATCCGGCATATGCTGTAGGAGGACTGGAAGGTGCTACCAATATGATTTATCTGTTGAGCGGTACGGAGTTCAGACTGTCGGAACTGGCTCATCAGACTGTAAAGAACGTGCTGCTGACAATGCGGTTTTATTGCAATTCCTGGCAGTGGGCGCTGTCTATGTCGGGAAGACATCCTAACGGAAAAGGACAGCTGGTACCCGACCATTATGGAACGATGGCTATATCGGGCACTCCAGACGGAAAGCAGAAATATGACCCGGAAATGGCAGCTGCTTATCTGCGGTTGATTTCTTATCCTGCCAGTCAAGATAAGACCAAGCCGGATTATATGCCGAAAACATCTCCTAAAAAAGAAAAGCAGCTGAAAAAGGAACTGGAAACTGCCGGATTCTCTGCTGAACCAATCCCTTCGGGCAACTTGGCTCTGGGCTACGGTTGTGTGTCTGTGCAGCGAAGAGATAATTGGGCTGCAGTGGTAAGAGGACATTCTCGATATCTCTGGGCTGCCGAGCATTATCTTGACGCTAATTTCTTCGGACGCTATCTGGCTCACGGCAGTATGCAGATTCTTACCGGAAAGCCGGGTGAAAAAGTCACTTTAGCTTCCAGTGGATGGCAGGAGAACGGGTTTGACTGGAACCGTTTCCCGGGAGCTACTAGTACGCATATTCCTTTCGAACAGCTTCGTGCCGTGGTCTTGAATGTGGATACCTATTCGGGAATGGAGGAGATGCTTTACTCAGACGAAGCTTTTGCTGGTGGCTTGTCGCATGGCAAGGTGAACGGAAACTTCGGGATGAAACTGCATGAACACGACAAGTACAACGGTACTTTACGTGCCCGTAAGTCTTATCATTTCCTGAACAATACCATTGTATGCTTGGGCTCTGATATAGAAAACAAAAACGAAACATATCCAACAGAAACCACGGTGTTCCAATTGGCTGCCAACTCTGCTGAAAGACTGGACTATTGGAATAATGCTTCCAATTATCAGGTGGCAGAAAGCCAGGCTTATCTGGACCCTAATGGAGTGGGCTATTATATTCCGAAAGCCTGGACAGAGACAGTCTGTTTTGAGAAGAACTTCCCGCAGACTACCGTAGGAGAGCGTAGTCCGAAACCGACTCAAGGTGACTGGGTGTCTTTGATTTTCAATCACGGCAAGGCTCCTCAGTCGGCAGGCTATGAATATGCGGTGTTGCCTCGAACGGATGCTGCTTCGCTGAAAGCTTTTGCCGCTAAACCTTCGTATAAGGTGCTCCGACAAGATGGCAAGGCTCATATCGTGGCTTCGGCTAGAGAGGAAGGATTGACCTCTTACGTGTTGTTTGAAGCCTTGGATAAATTGCCGAAAGAAGGTCTGGTGCAGAAGGCAGATACTTCCTGCTTGATTATGACTCAGGTAGAGAAAGGCAAAGTGCTTCTTACTGTGGCCCAACCGGACTTGGCTCTGTATCGCGGTCCAAGCGATGAGGCTTTCGACAAGGATGGAAAACGTATTGAGCGAAGCATCTATTCTCGCCCATGGAAAGACCATGCAAGCATGGAAATCCCAGTCACTGTCACATTGAAGGGCAAGTGGCAGGTAAAAGAAACTCCTTATTGTAAAGTGGTTTCTGCGGACAAGAAAGCTACCGTACTTCGTTTTACCTGTGTGGATGCAGCTAGCTTTGGTGTGGAATTGATTAAATGACCGGATGATATAATGACACGTTGATAAAGAAAGACTCCCGAACTGTAAAATCGGGAGTCTTTTTTTGTCATATATTCTAATAAAAATAATGATTTTATACAAAATACATAAAATTGATAACGACTTACTGATATTATATATAAATTTTTTGCAATTAATAAAAAAAACTATTTAATTTCGTGAGAGTATAAAAGATGATTCTATACGATTCACTTAACTACAATAGACCTCACTGATTCAAGGAGCGGAAGCTGAAAAGTTATATGAGTAAGCAGAATTTTAAATCAAATCACGATGAAAAGAAAAGCATTAACTCTTGTTGCTGTTGTATTTTGTATGGCAACTTATTGTATTGCGAGTAACAGATTGGCACAAAACGTAGTAACTGATTGCGGTACAGTACATCAAATTCCAGACGATGCATCCGTAGATTTTGCAGTTATGATGCAAGACTATTGGACTAAAGTCGATTGCTCTCGTTAATAATTAAATCACATAATGAGCAGAATTTTCTCTTTCGGGAAGATTCTGCTTTTATTAGATGTTCTTATGAA
>JARIAN010000070.1 GCA_029257865.1 Phocaeicola sp. | reverse complement strand
CCGTTATATCGGGAGCAACCCACAAGCCCCCAAGTATATCAATTCAGCTACCAGCATCATCTATGCCAAGGGGGAGACCCTTTTCGGTATGGACCGTGCCTTCCGTCTGAAGAATTCCGACAACTATGTTATAGTGGAAGGTGCTCCTGATGTATTGCGTATGCAGTCGGTAGGGGTGGAGAATACGGTGGCCAGTCTGGGTACCGCCTGGAATGAGAACCAGTTCGAACTGCTGAAGAATTATACCGATTCCCTCTGCTTCATCCCTGATTCAGACATTGCCTCGAATACAAAAGAATACGGTGCCGGTTTCAATGCCGTGATGCAGAACGGTGCCCTGGCCGTGAAGAAAGGATTCTATGTCACAGTGAAAGAACTTCCGTTCCTGACACGTGAATTGACAGAAGAGGACCTTCAGCAGCGCTATGGTGAAGGACCGGTACCGGAAGATGCTTCAAGGAGCGTTCCCGTCAAGACCGATGCCGACAGCTACATCCGCAGTGAGGAAGATTACAAATCCCTGAGGGAAAAGGATTTCATTGTCTGGCTGGCAGAGAAGGAGTTTGCTAGGGCAGACTCTTTAGTGAAGGAACGCAACTGTGTGGTGAGGATAGCCGACCTGCTGCGCCATGTCAAGGACCAGCTGGCCTTCGACCATTGTATCGAGCGACTCTCCAAGATCCACGGCAAGGCCAAGCTATGGCGGGAAGCGGTGGCCCAGTCACGCAACCAGGCCCGGTCAGATAAGCGCCGGCACGTAATGGACCGACAGCAGGAAGAAGCCGATGCCCTCCGGCAGTACGGACTCTTCATCCGCAACAACTGCTACTTTGCCTTGGGTGATGACGATGAAGATCCTGTCCGTATTTCCAATTTCGTGATGGAACCTCTTTTCCATATTGAGGATGAAAGCAACGGTGTCCGCCTTTTCCGCCTGCGCAATTTCTCCGGCCAGTGCCGTATCATCGAACTGAAGGAGTCTGAACTGTGTTCATTGACCAACTTCCAACAGAAGGCCGGCTCACTGGGTAACTACGTCTGGCTGGCCAAGATAGACAAACTCAACCGGGTGAAGGAGTTCCTCTATGCCCGTACAGATACGGCAGAGCGCATCCGCAAGTTGGGCTGGAACGCTTCCGAAGGTTTCTTTGCCTTCGGTAACGGTCTTTTTGCAGACGGCAGCTTCCATCCCGTGGACAGTATGGGCATCGTTCGGCGTGATACCACCGGCAAGGCCTATTACATTCCTGCCACCTCCCAGATATTCTACCACAATCCTGAAATCTACCAGTTTGAGCGTCTGATGGTCCACACCAACAAGAGCGGTGTCCTTCTCCGTGATTATGTGGAGAAGCTGACTGATGTATTCGGCGACAATGCACGGATCGCCTTCTGTTTCCTGGTGGCCACCCTGTTCCGTGATATCATATACAAATGTACCCGTCATTTTCCCATCCTGGACCTCTTCGGTGAGAAAGGTA
>JARIAN010000144.1 GCA_029257865.1 Phocaeicola sp. | reverse complement strand
GCTATGCGCTTAGCTGTCTTAGGAACTGCTGCCAAGAAGTGTTTAGCAGAGAACGGACGATACAAGTGTACAGAAACCAAACCAACTTTTTCACCGTTTGCTACCAAGTGGTCGATAGCTTCACGTGTAGCTTCTGTTACAGAACCCATAGCGATAATTACGCGTTCTGCGTCGTCAGCACCATAGTAGCTGAACAAGCCATAGTTACGGCCTGTAATCTTGTTGATTTCGTTCATATATTCTTCTACGATAGCTGGAACTGCATCATAGAATGGGTTACAAGATTCTCTGTGCTGGAAGAAGTGGTCAGGGTTTTCAGCCATACCGCGAGCTACTGGCTTGTTAGGAGTCAAAGCACGTTTGCGGAATTCAGCCAAAGCTTCCTGGTCAACCAGCGGAGCCAAGTCTTCGTTTTCCAACATTTCAATCTTCTGGATTTCATGTGAAGTACGGAATCCGTCGAAGAAGTTAACGAATGGAACTCTTGATTTGATAGTTGACAAGTGAGCAACACCGGCCAAGTCCATTACTTCCTGAACAGAACCTTCGCACAACATAGCAAAACCTGTCTGGCGAGTAGACATAACATCCTGATGGTCGCCAAAGATACACAGAGCATGAGAAGCCAATGTACGTGCAGATACGTGGAATACACATGGCAAGAACTCACCTGCGATTTTATACATATTAGGGATCATCAACAAAAGTCCCTGAGAAGCAGTATAAGTAGTTGTCAAAGCACCAGCCTGAAGAGAGCCGTGTACTGCACCGGCAGCACCACCTTCAGACTGCATTTCCTGAACCAAAACAGTTTCGCCGAAGATGTTTTTACGACCAGCGGCTGCCCATTCGTCTACATATTCAGCCATTGTAGATGATGGGGTGATAGGATAGATAGCTGCAACTTCTGAGAACATATATGAGATATGTGCTGCAGCTTGGTTACCATCACAAGTGATAAATTTTTTTTGTTTAGTCATACAATTTACTAATTAATATTAGGAAATAAGTTAATTCTATATGTTTTGATTGCGTTAATACAAAAAGCCGAATAGCCATAATGGGATTTGATTTCCATGCCCAAGTTCCATTTTATGCATGGCATAATAAACGTTTGGGCTGCTTTTTATTTTTGTTCCTTCCGGGCAGATGCGGAAATGAGTGTTCCCATCTACTAGGAAAGAAGTTCCTTTTTCCCCTTTGTTTACCTTATGGTCTTTCCACATTGTATTTACAAAAAATGTTTCTAGTACATCTTGAATTTCCACTTTTACCGGATAGATACTATACATTAAATTAGTATTGTGCATCATTATTTTAGCTGGTTTCTTTGGAAATTCTTCTCCTTTTGGGTAGACCATATTGATGAGACGTGCATCAGCCAAATACTTGATGTAGTTCATTACGGTAGCACGTGATGTGCGGATCTCGGCTGCCAGTTGACTTACATTGGGAGCAATTGGTCCGTCTACCGCTAGCAAATATAGTAATTTCTTTATCTTCGACAGGTATTTCAACTCGATTTGTTTGATTAGAAGTATGTCTACTTCAATCATCATATTCATCGTCTTCAGTAGATTTTCTGAAAAATTCCTTTTTTCCAAGAAAAATGGATAGAACCCGTGATGGATGTAGTCTTGGAAATAGTTGAGTGGATTGATATGTGGAAGGATTGTTTTTGCAATGTGTTCATGATTGTTTAAAATCTCTTCCAATGAATAGGATGAAAAATGATTGCCTGTTTGTAGATTCAAAAATTCACGGAAAGAAAAACCCCTAAGGTTATATGAATGTACTAATCCGTTCAACTCCGGATTCTCATCTTTTAATCGCATTACAGATGAACCGGTAAATACGATTTTCAAGTTAGGGTAGCGTTCATAGCAAGTGCGCAGGTCATGGCTCCAGTTAGGTAGTTTGAACACCTGATCTATGAGTAATACTTTTCCTCCTCGTTTGACAAATTCTCCTGCAAAATTGATTAGGCAAGATTCAGAGAAATAAAAATTATTCATGTTGACAAATAGGCAAGAACGATCTGTCCCGAATTTTTCCTTAGCATATTGCAGTAGAAATGTAGTCTTTCCTACACCACGGGTCCCTTTGATGCCTATCAGTCGTGCGTTCCAGTCAATTTCATCCATCAAGTCACGACGGACAGGAGCGTTGGTGTGTTCTACTAAATAATTATGTGTTCTGTAAAATGCTTCCATGAATTTCTTTTTCTTGGGTGCAAATATAGTAATACTTCCTTATATTGTCAACTCTAGATTGCAATATTTATATATTGAGAATTTATTTTTAGTATTTATTGATTGTATGAGTTGAATTGATGTATACTATAAAAATTCTTATTGATGACTACAGAACAGAAATATCATTTTTCGGATTCCTACCTATAAATTCTAAAGTTATAATCTGTGATTTATAAAACGGAACTTGTGTTTTATGAATTAGTGACGCTGTTTTATTGACTGCCGACTGTAACTCATTTTTCTCTTGGCATAAATGAAGTATTGCATCAAGCTAGCCGATTGTTATTAGGCAGCACTTTAATCTTTATTATTGGTTTGTTTTTTGTGTGTCTTATCCAGATTAGGTTTATGCAATGCGTAAAAGTAAGTATCTTTGCGGTTGTTAATTTTAAATTATGTAGGATGGATTTTGATATGTATTTTTTCAATCCGGAAAATGATATGGCATTGGCTAATTTTACACCTTATTATAAGGCCCCCGGTGAGATAATCCGAATGCAACATGATCTCGAGTTGCTGCCGGTGTGGTATGCAGCACCGGGGAGTGTAGTAAAAGTGGGTGATGAGGATTTAGCAAAAGGCTTTGTCTGTTCTCTTGTGCAGAAAGGAATGCAGGTTTCTGTCTCAGTCTGTTCCGATTGGCTTCAAACGGATTATTTTCCATGGGGGTGGAGTCCATCATTCTCTTTTCAACTCAAGAAAAAAGGAATAGGGGCGGAATATTTGCCCACTGAGGCTGAGCTGCAGATGTATCGCCGTTATTCTTCACGTGAATGGGCTATGGAAGTGCTGCGGAGTTTTCAAGGGGTAAAAGGCGTCTGTGGCGAATCATGGAAATGCCTTTCTTTAGGCGAAGTAGAATCTCTGCTTTCTTCTCATCCTGAAGTGGTCTTGAAATCTCCTTGGTCGGGGAGTGGGAGAGGAGTGGCTAGATGTTTGGCAGATGATTGGAATGATTCATTTCAAGGATGGGTAAAACGTGTTTTACGGACACAAGGTTTTATTATGATGGAGCCTTTTTATAATAAGGTATGTGATTTTGCAATGGAATATTATTCAGATGGGCAGGGTCACATCTCTTTTGTGGGATATTCTTTGTTTGAAACAGATCCTCACGGAAATTATAAGGCGAATCAACTGTTGAGCGATGACGCAATTATAGGTCAGATTGGAAAATTTGTGAAAGAGGAAACTCTAGCTGTGGTTAATGACCAATTGCAGCATTGGTTTTCTGTAGCACTGGGGCAATGTTATCGAGGATATTTAGGGGTAGACATGATGATTTGCCGGCAGATGGGGCATTATTTGCTGCACCCTTGTGTGGAAATCAATCTTCGGATGAATATGGGTGTAGTTTCCAGACTCTTTTTTGATAGGTGGATGGAAGTTGGTTCAAGAGGGAAATATATGATAGAACATTATTTTGCCGATGAAGAAGCTGTTGCTTTTCATGAGATGATGCAGCAGAAATATCCGTTGCAATGTGAGAAAGGGAAAGTGGCAAAAGGGTATTTGTCGTTGACTCCGGTAACTCCAGCTACACGCTATCAAGTTTATGTATTGGTTGGGTGATGATGGTGTCCATAAAAAAAGAACCGTTCCTTTTCTTGCAAGCAAGAGAGGAACGGTTCTTTTATATTCAATATGTGATATAAGTCACTAGTTAGAAGAACAAGTAGCGATGATCTACAATTTCAGCCTTGTCGCGAAGTTCATAAATGCACTGGCTTGCATAGTTGGCAGACATATTTGAAAGTCTTGACTCTTCAGCCTTAGCATTAAATGTTTCAGCGCTATTTTCTTTGTTGTAAACTTGAATCATGTATACTCCGGCATTACCCTTGATTGGAGTTGAAACCTTGTTTACTTCAGCTTTGCTTGCATAAGCGCTGATTGCAGGTTCGCTTGCACGGGTAACTGAAATATATGCAGGAGCAGCAAATGACACATGTTTTACACTATCGCTTACAGCATCTTTCATTGCCTTAACTTGGCTCAGTGCGTTAAAGCCGTTCATTTGGTTCATAATGATTTCGGCTTTTTTGTTTCTGACGATTTCAGCTTTCAGCATATCGGCAACTTTATTGATATTTGTATATCCTGCTTCATTGATACCTTCCAATGCAACAACCATCATGTGGTTGTTGTCGCCACATTCATATAAAGGTGAAACTTCACCAACTTTAGCATCGAATACCCACTTCAACGCTTCACGAGTTGATTTTACACCACCTACGTAATGTTCGTCGCTACGGAAGTTAGTTCGAGGAATTAATGAGTATCCAGCTTCTTCTGCATTTTGCTCCAACTCGCTCAAAGTAGTATTCTGTGCTACGAACTGGCTGAATGCATTGTATGCCTTGTTGTATGTTTCCTTGCTGAATTCTACAGGACATTTTACTACAGCTACCTTATATTTGTTTTTGATAGCTTTTTTGTCCATAATTTGCAAGATAATATTGCCCTGTCCAGCTTTGATGTTTTTGATTTCTTTTACAGGCTGTTCAATCAGGTTGTTGATGAATTCTGCATTTTCATTGCTTAGTGCAGCGCCTTCCCAACCTTGTGCGTTCACCCAAGTAGCCTCACCGGTCTGTGCATATTTTTGAGCCAATTTTTCAAAGTCTGCGCCATTCTTGATGGCTTCATAGATGCTGTCGGCCAAAGCTGTAGTCTTTTCTGCAGATTCTGCCATTACCTGAATCTGTCTGAATTGGATTGAATCTGGAGCAGATACTTTAGCTACAATTTTGAATGCATTGAATGAGTCGTCAGATTGATTGTAGTATGGTCCAAAAACCTCGTTGATAGAAGTTGAATCCAGACGGCTTGCTACATCGGCTGGCAATACATTCTTGTTTACAGGAACATCGGCATAAGAAACGGCAGACCCTGTAGAGCGAACAAAGATTGCATAGTCGCTTGTAGTAGATGCAAGCTGGTTGCTGAATTCTGTTACATCATCTAATACGGCCTTTCTGTCAGCTTCAGATGGAGTTACGTGTACATCGATATATCTGATATCACGAGTTTCTACCGGTTGCTTGAATGATTCCTTCTTTTCATTGTAAAGAGCTTTGATTTCATCGTTTGAAACTTTTACAGTTGAGTCGCTGATAGAAGCATAAGGAACTGCAGCCAACAGCAAATCAGCTTGGGCTACACGTCCGTTGAATGCATCTTCTGCAGCAACAGGATTTGAAATCAAAGAGCGGCTGATTAAGTTCTGATATTTTTCAGTCAACGTAGCTTGTTTCAAAGTCTTTTCAATGAATTTCCAGTAGTCAGCCATCTTTTGGTAATATTCTACATACTGAGCTGGCATCTGAGCGACATTCATATTAGCATAGTCTACCAAGAATTTTTTGAGCATATCCTTGTCGAATGTGCCAGTCTGTGGATTGCGGAACGGAGTTTGTAACAACAATTGGTTAGTTCCTTCATCAATGATGGCTTGCAGTTCTTTGTCTGTAACTTTCAAGCCAAGTTTTTCAGCTTCAGCAGCAATCAGCTCATTAGATACATACGTGTTCCAAACCTGATCCTTGATGTTGTTAAGCTGGTCTTCAGTCAGCGAATTCAACCCATTTGACATTTTAATTACTTCGCTGAATTCATCGACCATCTTCTGATAATCTTGAGCAGAAAGTGTGTTTCCGTTAATCTCTCCCACGTCTTGTTTTCCTTGGTGTGGTTGGAGTATTTTCCAAGCGTCACCTGCGATAAATGCAAAAAGGGCAAGACCGATAACAATGACCAAAAGAGGTCCTTTGCTTCTGATTGTTTGTAAAGTTGCCATTTAAAGTTATTATTTTGTTTATTGTTTTTAATCTTTAGCGCACGAAGATACAAAAAATGTATTTAGTAGGCTCTTTTTTTTTGAAAAAAAATCGTTATTCTGCCTTTTGTATGCAATATGATGGCTTTATGATTCCATTAATTTCATTTTCACCAGTTCTATTTTAGTGGCAGTCACTCGGATAATGGTAAACCGGAACTTCTGAACATCGATTGTTTCTTGTGGTTTAGGAAATCCTTGGTAGGTATGTAAAATGAGTCCTCCCACAGTTTGGTATTCATCACTTTCCGGGAGGTTCAGATGGAAATCTTCATTGGCTTTTTCAATGTCCAGTCTTCCGGAAAATACATATTCATTTTCGTTGATTTTCCGTGCAATTACAGAATTGGTATCGTGTTCATCTTCAATGTCACCAAAAATCTCCTCCACTAAGTCTTCCATAGAAACGATGCCTGCTGTTCCTCCAAACTCATCTACCACTGCAGCAAGCGAGCGCTTCTGTTGCATCAGCCGTTTCATCAATTTGTGTGCACTCATTGTTTCCGGTACAATTGGAATACTACGGATATGTTTTTGCCATTCATCAGAAGTTCGGAACATTTCAGATGAGTGGATGTATCCTGTAATATTATCAATGTTTTCGCGATATACAATAATCTTGCTGATGCCGTTCTTGATGAACACAGCGTTTAGAGCCTCAAGCGAGGTGTTTTCTTCGACAGCAATAATTTCCGTGCGAGGAATCATGCAGTCTCTAATCTTGATATTTGAAAAATCGAGTGCGTTCTTAAAAATTTCCACTTCCGTTTCCAGTTGCTCTTTATTGCCCGATTCATTGATACTGCTTTGGATGAAGTGGTCTAAGTCTACTTTGGTAAAAGCCTTTTCACTGACTTCCTTGTTGACAGGGTTTCCTGTGAGCCAGAGAAGTCCGGCCGATATGGAAGAAGCAAATTTACTGAATGGATAAAGTATGATGTAGCATAGGAAACTTGGAACGGCAAAGATTTTTAGCGTGGTGTTCGGGTTTATTTTAAAAAGTGTCTTTGGCATGAATTCCCCTGTCACTAAGATGATAGCGGTGGAGATTATAGTCTCAATGAATACCAAAGCAGCTTCGTTTTGAATAACATTAATCAATACATATTGCTCAATGAGTTGTGCCATCCAAATACCGTAAATCACCAATGAGATATTATTTCCTACGAGCATGGTAGAAATGAAATTATTGGGGTTCCGATAAAAGACGGATAAGACTTTAGTGGACAAGCTATTGTTCTTGTCCATTTCAAAGCGGAGTTTGTTTGATGAAACAAAGGCGATTTCCATTCCTGAGAAGAAAGCGGAAAACGCCATTGAGATAATAAGTTTTATAGTAAGTCCCATAAATGTGGTGCGAATGTGCTATTTTATAGTCGAAGAGTCAGCCGGGGCTGTATCTTCCACTGTAAAAATACCCGTGTTATTGAATATCTGGTATTCTGTCATTTGTTGGTTAGACTCGAATCCATATCCTGTCAATATCTTGTCAGGCTGCTCTATTTTGATGAATCGGTCTGAGTAAATTTTTTCTGTTTTCTGGTCCCAGAACATTAGTTCTGTATCGAACTGATCTCCTTTTTGGCTTCTGATATGTACGTTGCTGCTCAGTTTCCAAAGCTTTTTATATTCGTAGTAATAAGCCGTATCTGCCTTGATGCTTGCATCCAAGTTGAATAACGTGTCGAATTTTTCAAGATAGATTCCTTTTTCGAATGCCCAATAAGGAGAATCGATCTCGCTATAAATATTCCATTCTGCAGTGATGATTTTATATCGGATCATTCCAGAATCAGATATATAAGTTGTTACTTCCGTAGAATTCATGTCGGGGATGAGCTGAGTGCTGTCGATTGCATCGGCCAATGCTTTTTTCTTACCACAGGATGGAAGCAAAAGAAGCATAACAGCTGCCCATACGGCAACTGTTATGCTTAATGAAATCATATATTTCTTGTTTTTAAGTTTATATGACATAGAATTATTTATCTGATTTTTGTAGTTTCGCCAATCCAGCCACCGATATTAACGGTATCACCTTTCTTTAATCCTAAGAAGAATAAATCTTCATCTTTTGGACAATATCCAGAGTATGTTCTGATGAGTTTGTTAGCCTCTTCTTCAACAGAAGGGTCAACACTCTTGGCGCGCTGTAATTTGTCGATAACAGCAAAGTAAGTACATTTATTTAATGCTGATTCTTCGCTCCATGTTGGGCTTGCAGCATACATTTGGGCAATTAATATATAGGCCTTTCCATTTTCATTATTAAAGGAAATAGCTTTGTTAGCATATTGTTTAGCTCTTGAATATTGTTTTTTACTCATTAAAACAACAGCTGCATTATAGCATTCATTTGCTTTTTCTATAGGGTCTTGTTCTAGTTCAATAGCTTGGTCGAAATAGCTTACACTCTTTTCAATGTCGCCTTTTTTGTAATACATATATCCGCAGCCGCAAGCTGTAGCAGCGGTTGGTTCAATAGCATGGGCTGCTTCTGAAGCTTCAAAATAAGCTTCTTCGTTTGTGCACTTCAAAAGCTGCATGATGGAAATAACCTGTTTCAGATATTCCAAGTTAGTTTTGTTTTGGGCTACTTTAGGACCATAAATATTCTGCAAGTTTTCGCAAGTAGCAGTACCACTATTGATAAAGTAAGCATCTACATTATCTTTGGCTGTTTTCAGTAGCTTTTTATCTCTTTCTTTAGTAGCTGCTTTGAATGCAAGATCTGCATATCCCGCTGTTGTTAAGTAGTCTTGGATAAACTGTTCCTTATGGTTAGGGTCAGATTTCAATTTACGTGCCGAAATGTCCATCATATCTTGTAGCAAGAAATAGTCAGCATTTTCTTTTTCCATCTCCAAAGCCTCTTTAACCATATCGTAGGCTTTATTGACATCAACCTTGTTACCTGAGAAGATAATGAAGTCGTGTGCTTTCATACCTAATACCGAACCCTTAGACGATTTTGCTCTTACTAATTTGTTCAGTTGGTCTAAGTATTTGATACGCTGGTCATGTACACTCATCAACTCATCTAAGTAAACTTTTTGTTGTGCACCATCTGTGGCTTGTGCAATCAAAGCACGAAGGATTTTAGCTCCGTTTGTATAAGTACCAACCTGGGCGATTGGAGCTTCAGTGAATACGGCTTTCCAAGGAGTATAAGCATCCTTGAAGTTTGCTGTTTTTACATATTCAGTATAAATACTGATATTCTGCAGACAACGGATGCTGTCTTCACCGTGTCCAAATCGTGATCCATCTTCTACTCCTTTTTGAGCAAAAGAAGCTACGCTACCCATTGAAAGGGCTAGCAACATAGTAAACATTTTAGCCTTCATTGTATATCAATTTAGTTTTCTAATTATTTTATTTAGTTAACTTTCCATTTCATAAACCAACGCTCATTGAATGTAAGTCCTATTTTTATCACAAATCTATTTTCAGAGAGCATATTTCCTACCGATGGATTAACTCGTGTATATTGTCCGGTAATGTTCAAGAGACTGTTTCTTTGAAACATTTGCAATGGAAATCCAAATCCGGCAGATATTCCACATTCAGTAGGACCTTTATATTTCGGAGTGTCAAAATAAGCCCCATTGTAATAAGCTCCTATGCGATACCTTATTCTTTTCAGATAGTTACGGCTGAGGGCATTCGGTAAATACTCTGCTCCTACAGCAAGTTTTGAACGGTTTTTATATTTACATTCAGGATTACCATTCTTTGCACTTTCCCAATTTTGAAATGTATAATCAATTCCGGCAGTAAGATTCTCTTTATATTGATATGCCGCTCCTATGCCAAAGGTATGAGGAATAGAATAAGAATCTTGGATGACATGTTCGTCCGATTCACTGCCAGTTAGCTGTATTCCGCTTGTTTCTGTCGTATTCAGATCATGTCCAATGCTATATATGGTTCCTAAAGTAACTTTGTTGTTCTTGTTGAATGGAAGTGTATATTGAATACCGAAGTCTGCCACATATCCTTTGGCATTTATGTGGTTGTATTGGATGGTTTGTTCACCCGGGACATTAAATCCAATACTGTTTTGGTATTCAATGTTGCCATACATAAAGCCAGCGTTGGCGCCGATTGATAAGTTCTCTAGGATTTTAAATCCAAGACCGACAGAAATGCGCTGCAGACCACCATCTCCATAGAAGAAGCTTGTTTCTGTTACAGATTCGTCTCCTAGTACAGGTCTTGACTTTTTGAAATTATATCCCACATTCGAAAACGGAGTAAACCCTACAGTCATGCCCAGGCGAGGGTGTAATCTGAATTGCATAGCAATATAGTCGAAACTGGAGTTCTTAGCACTGTTCTTTATTCCATTTTCTTTGAATTTGGAATTCTTCAGACTCATTCCGAGGTCGAACTTAAAAGACAAATGCTCCACAGAAGTATATGACGCCGGATTCATCATATTGATATTTTCTCCATTGCGTAGACCATATCCTATACCGCCCATAGCAGCATTGTTGGTAAATCCCATATCCGATAATTCTCCTAGTCCGTATCGTGTATAAGGTGAATTAGTGCTCGACTGTGCGGCGGCAGTACCGGTGGCAGCCACTAACAAGAGGGCGCTAATAAGTGCTTTATTTTTCCACATTATAATTTAATATTCTATTTAAACCTTTCAATACTAAAAATCTATCTGCAAAGATGATACTTTTTAAGTTTGTATCAAAAGAAAAATTATCTCCGCCAGTTAAAAAAACCAAAAGGTCGGGAAATTTTTCCTTCATTTGGGCAATATAGCTGATAATCTCAAACTCTATTCCCTTAATGACGCCTGTCCGTATAGCAGTTTCGGTGCTATATCCGAATTCGGGCAAGTCACCTGCCTTTTCTATGAGAGGCAGTTTGTCGCAACAGGCATTTAATGCTTTGAATCGGGTGTAGATGCCTGGTGAGATGTTTCCTCCCCAATAGTTGCCAGAGGCATCAATGAATTCATAAGTCAAGGCTGTACCTGCATCTATCACTAGCAAGTTTCTTCCCGGTGCTTGGTCAGAAGCGCCAACCACAGCTGCTAATCGGTCCATCCCTAGGGTTTCCGGTGTCTTGTATCGATTGTTGATAGGGACCGGAGTGTGATGGGTTAATTCCATAATGGGAATATTGTGCAACTGCGCCAGTTGTCGTCGGATAGTATTGCTTAGTGTGATAACGGAAGCAATGATTCCTCTTTTTATAGGATACCGATGGCAGAGCTGGCTTAAATAGTCCAGTGAATGATTGGAGCCTCGCAGAACTTCTATCATTTCTCCTTGATCATTGAATACAGCCAATTTTGCTACTGTATTACCTATGTCGATTATTAAATTCACTTTTCCTTGATTCTTGTTTTGTGTGTGCAAAGTAACGGAAAAAATAGATAGGAACAATAATAAGATGGAAATTTATTTATCTATTATCATTAATTATGTTTGTAAATATGTGTTTTTTGCCTCATTTTTATAGTTTACATGTGCTTTTTTAGAATTTAAAGCAGTTTTGGGAAGATAAATTCAGATGAAATATCTATGCAAAATAGATAAAATCGATACCTTTGCATCGTTAAAATTGTGGTTTTGAAAAGAATAGTTGATTAATTTCCTGTTTGTTTTTTAATGATTAAGTAATATGGTAAGAATTAAGACATTTTTTTTGAGTGTTCTGTTGATGCTTTGCGGGGGAACTCTTTTAGCTCAGCAGAGAGATAGTATTCGTTTTAGTTTGTTGACTTGTGCACCTGGTCAAGAAATCTACTCTTTGTTTGGGCATACTGCTATCCGTTATGAAAACTATACTCGCAACATAGATTTAGTGTTTAATTATGGGATGTTCAGTTTTAGTACACCTAATTTTGTATGGCGCTTTGTTAAAGGTGAAACAGACTATCAGTTGGGTATTGCCCCTTTTGACTATTTTGAAGCGGAATATACTTTGCGAGGTTCATCGGTTTATCAGCAGGTACTTGATTTAAGATCTGAAGAGAAACTTCGTTTGCTGAAGTCGCTTCAAGATAACTATCTTCCTCAGAACCGTACTTACCGATATAATTATTTTTACGATAACTGTACTACTCGGGCACGCGACCGCATAGAGCAATGTATCGAGGGGAAGGTGGTTTATGCTGATTCTCTTACAGGTAAAACCTTTCGGAGTATTGTTCATGAGTTTACAGCGACTTCACCGTGGGGGGAATTGGGTATTGATCTTTGCTTAGGAAAGGAGGCTGATATGGAAATCAATAGCAGGCAACAAATGTTTTCACCTTTTTATATGAAGGAGTATGCGTCGCAGGCTGTTGTTGTCCGTGAAGACGGGAGCAAATCTCCTTTGGTCTTGTCGGAGTATAAGATTGTAGATGCAGCCCCTTTGGTGAAGGAGTCTTCGTGGGGGCTTACTCCTTTTTCTTGTGCTTTATTATGGCTTATTGTTTGTGCATTGTTTGCTATCTGCCAGTGGAATCATCGTCGTTTCTGTTGGGCCTGGAGTAGTTTCTTGCTTTTTGTGCAAGGAACAGCGGGATGTATCATCGCCTTCCTTTTCTTTTTTTCGGTTCATCCTACAGTAGGGTCGAATTGGATGTTGTTTTTCCTTAATCCAGTACCATTATTTTACCTTCCGGTGCTTATCTGTCGTGGCATAAAAGGGCAAAAAGACTATTTTCATTGGGCTAATGTGGTATATTTAACACTTTTTATAGGAATTATCCTATTTTCTGGTCAAAAAATTAATTTAACAGTATTACCTTTGGCACTCGGTTTGCTACTCAATTCTGTAGCATACATTTTAGTATGGAATAAAAGATAATGAAAGAACGTATACTCACATCTCTAATAGCGGCGTTAGTGTTGGCTAACTTGCAGGCCCAGGAGGCATCTCCTGTACCTCGTTTGGTTGTAGGACTTACTATTGACCAGTTCCGTGCTGACTATATTGAAGCTTTTACTGCCTTGTATGGAGAACGCGGGTTCAAGCGTTTGCTGAAAGAGGGTAGAGTATATTACAATGCTGAATATGATTTCTTGAATTTGGATGAGGCTTCGGCGGTGGCAGCGGTTCACACTGGAACTACACCTTATTATAATGGGATTGTTGGAAAATTTTGGATGGACCGCCATTCTTTGCGTATTGTAAAAGTCGTAGACGATCCTGCTTTCATGGGGATTTATACATCTGAAAGCACTTCTCCTCAGCATTTGCAGGTTTCTACGATTTCCGATGAATTGATGGCAGCTACAAACGGTACTGCCGAGGTTTATTCTATTGCACCTACACGTGAAATGGCTGTATTGTCTGCAGGTCATGCAGCAAAAGGGGCTTTTTGGCTCAATGATGAAACGGGTAAGTGGAGTGGTTCTACTTATTACGGAGCATTTCCGGAGTGGGTGACAGCTTATAATGATCGTGAAGCACTTGATTTTCGAATCGGGAATTTAGCTTGGGAGCCTTATTTGCCTGTAACGGCTTATAAATACATCACTTCAGGTGTCAAGCAAGTTACTTTTAAGCACAATTTTATTGATGAACGTATCCAAAAATATAAAAAGTTCAAGACTAGCCCTTATGTAAACGATGAAGTAAATCGTTTGGTAAATGCTTGTCTGATGCGCACTAATATTGGTAAAGACAATACGCCCGATTTGCTCAACTTGTCGTATTATGCAGGAAATTACGATCATAAGTCGGGCAAAGATTGTGCTATGGAGATACAGGATGTATATGTACGTTTGGACAATAGCATCGGTGACTTACTGGATATGATAGAGCGTAAGGTTGGACTGCATAACACCTTGTTTTTTATTACTTCGACCGGATATGTAGATGCAGAGCCTAAAGATGATGCTGCTTTTAGAATACCTGGTGGAGAATTCTATATCAAGCGATGTGGCGCTTTGCTCAACATGTATTTGATGGCTATTTATGGCCAGGGGCAATACGTAGAGACATGTCATAACCGACAGGTCTTTTTGAATCATAAGCTTATAGAAGATAAGAAATTAAACCTTACAGAGGTACTTAACCGCTCATCCGATTTTATTGTACAAATGAGTGGTGTTCGTTCTGTATATTCATCTCAGCGGCTCATACTTGGTTCATGGACTCCTCATATTGATAAGGTGAGGAATAGTTTTAGTCCAGGACGTTCGGGCGACATTTATGTAGAAGTAATGCCTGGATGGTCTGTTGTAGATGAATACACTCAACATTCTACGGTGATACGTAATCTGTATTCCTCGGCACCGCTTATTTTTTTGGGATGCAATATCAAACCTGAAATTCTATATACACCTGTAAAAGTTGCTACAGTAGCTCCTACTGTAACACATTTCATGCGCATACGTGCTCCAAATGCAGCAGACCATGCTCCTCTTACCGGTATTCGTAAATAATTTTAGACCGGTTAGTAAGGATATCCGTAATTTGGTTATCTTTGCAATGTCCTCTATCAGAATGATAAAAGCGTTATGCAGATTTTATGATATGGGATAATTAGTTCCATCTTTTTATTGTACTTATGTGTAGTATCCAATGGGGAGAGTATGTGTTTCCGTCATCGGAAAACAGACTACATGCATTTTTTTCTGTTTCCGTGTGAAACGGAAGGCGATAGGTATATCCATAAAGAGAGAAGAACTGTCTTTTTAATAAACTCAATCAAGTAAATAATAATAAAACAACAAAATACAATGGGATTTAATGAATTTATAAGCAAGTTGTTCGGAAACAAAGCATCGCGCGACATGAAAGAAATTCAGCCGTGGGTGAATAAAGTGAAAGAAGTGTATCCTGAAATAGCTAAGTTGAGTCACGACGAACTTCGTGCTAAAACAGAAGAGTTGAAGAAGTATATCAAGGACTCTGCTGTAGAAGAGAACAAGAAAATTGAAGAATTGAAGGCTAGCATCGAATCTACAGATTTGGAAAAACGTGAGCCTATTTTTGCTCAGATTGACAAATTGGAGAAGGAGGTGCTGGAGAAATATGAAAAGGCACTTTCTGATGTGTTGCCTACTGCATTTGCTATTGTGAGAGATACTGGCCGCCGTTTATCGGAAAATGAAGAAATCGTGGTTACTGCAACTGATTTCGACCGTGAATTGGCTGGTATGGGCAAGGACTTTGTACGTATTGAAGGCGATAAGGCAATTTGGAAAAATCATTGGACTGCCGGTGGTAATGATATGAAATGGGGCATGGTGCATTATGATGTACAGCTCTTTGGTGGTGTGGTACTTCATCAGGGAAAGATTGCTGAAATGGCGACTGGTGAAGGTAAGACTTTGGTGGCTACACTTCCGGTATTTTTGAATGCATTGACAGGAAATGGTGTCCACGTAGTTACTGTGAATGATTATTTGGCTAAACGTGACTCTGAATGGATGGGCCCGTTGTATATGTTCCACGGATTAAGAGTAGACTGTATCGACAAGCATCAGCCTAACTCGGAGGCTCGTCGCCGTGCTTATATGGCTGATATTACTTTCGGTACCAACAATGAATTTGGTTTCGACTATTTGCGTGATAACATGGCTGTAAGTCCAAAAGATTTGGTACAGCGTAAACATAATTATGCTATTGTCGATGAGGTTGACTCTGTATTGATCGATGACGCCCGTACTCCATTGATTATCTCTGGTCCTGTGCCTAAAGGTGATCAGCAGTTGTTCGAAGTGCTTCGTCCATTGGTAGAGCGCCTGGTTGAAGTACAACGCCGTTTGGCAACTCAATACCTTACTGAAGCGAAGCGTTTGATTGCTTCAGAGAATAAGGAAGATGTGGAAGCTGGATTCTTGGCTTTGTATCGTAGCCATAAGGCTTTGCCTAAAAACAAACCATTGATTAAGTACCTCAGTGAGCCGGGTATCAAGGCTGGAATGCTTAAAACTGAGGAAATCTATATGGAGCAGAACAACAAGCGCATGCCTGAAGCGGTAGAACCTCTTTATTTTGTCATTGATGAAAAGATGAAGAGTGTAGACTTGACTGATAAGGGTGTAGACTTGATTACTGGTAATTCTCAAGACCCTACCTTGTTCGTTTTGCCTGATATTGCTGCTCAGTTGTCTGAATTGGAAAACGAAACTGGTTTGACTGACGAAGAAAAGCTGGCTCGCAAGGATGAATTGATGACCAACTATGCAGTAAAAGCAGAACGAGTACATACTATCAACCAGTTGTTGAAGGCATATACAATGTTTGAGAAAGATACTGATTATGTAGTGATGGATGGTCAGGTGAAGATTGTAGACGAGCAGACCGGACGTATCATGGATGGACGTCGTTGGAGCGATGGCTTGCATCAGGCTGTAGAAGCAAAAGAAGGTGTAAAAGTTGAAGCTGCTACTCAGACATTCGCTACCATTACTCTTCAGAATTATTTCCGTATGTATCATAAGTTGTCTGGTATGACTGGTACTGCTGAAACTGAAGCTGGTGAGTTTTGGGATATCTATAAATTGGATGTGGTAGTTATTCCTACCAATCGTCGAATCGCACGTATTGACATGAACGATCGTGTTTATAAGACGAAACGTGAAAAATATAAAGCGGTAATTGAAGAGGTTGAAAAGATGGTAGCCGCCGGTCGTCCTGTATTGGTGGGAACTACTTCTGTAGAAATTTCTGAAACATTGAGCAAAATGCTTACGCTGAGAAAGATTCAGCACAATGTGTTGAATGCTAAATTACATCAGAGAGAAGCTGACATCGTTGCTAAGGCCGGACAGAGCAGTACGGTTACCATTGCTACCAACATGGCGGGTCGTGGTACCGATATTAAGTTGAGTGATGAGGTGAAGGCTGCTGGTGGTTTGGCTATCATCGGTACAGAGCGTCATGAATCTCGCCGTGTAGACCGTCAGTTGCGTGGTCGTGCCGGTCGTCAGGGCGACCCAGGCTCTTCTGTATTCTTTGTTTCTTTGGAAGATGACTTGATGCGTCTGTTCGCTTCCGACCGTATTGCAAAATACATGGACAAGTTAGGCTTCAAGGAAGGTGAGATGATTGAGCATAGCATGATTTCTAAGTCTATCGAACGTGCTCAGAAGAAAGTAGAAGAAAATAACTTCGGTATCCGTAAGCGTCTGTTGGAATATGATGATGTAATGAATAAACAGCGTACTGTAGTTTATACTAAGCGTCGTCATGCTTTGATGGGTGAACGTATCGGAATGGATATCGTAGATATGATTTGGGATCGTTGTGTCTATGCTGTAGAGCAGGTTACTTTTGAAGATGCGAAGATGGAGATGCTCCATACTTTGGCAATGGATGTTCCGTTTACTGAAGATGAGTTTAATAGCAAGAAAAAAGAAGATTTGGCAGAAAAGACTTTTGCTGAAGCTATGGCTCTATTCAAACGTAAAACCGAACGTATGGCTCAGATTGCTCATCCGGTAATCAAGCAGGTATACGAGGCTCAAGGGCATATGTATGAAAACATTATGATTCCTATTACTGACGGAAAACGTATGTATAATATTTCTGTAAACTTGAAAGAAGCATACGAAACAGAGTCTAAAGCTATTGTGAAAGCATTTGAAAAGGCTATCTTGTTGCATACCATTGATGATGCTTGGAAGGAAAACTTGCGTGAACTTGATGACTTGAAACATTCTGTACAGAATGCAAGTTATGAGCAGAAGGATCCGTTGTTGATTTTTAAACTAGAGTCTGTCAACTTGTTTGATGCAATGGTCTCAAAGATTAACAATAATACTATTTCGGTTTTGATGCGTGGACAGATTCCTGTACAGGAACCAGAACAGGTACGTGAAGCTGCTCCAGAACCGGCTACTCCTCGTCAGCAGTATCGTGAGGAAAAAGAAGACTTGCAGGCAGAGGCTGCAGGAAAAGATACTCGTGATGTGAAAAGCGAACCGGCTCGCGCTGAAAAAACGGTTGGTCGTAACGATCCTTGTCCTTGTGGCAGTGGCTTGAAATATAAGAATTGCCACGGACGTAATGAGGAATAATTAGTTGAAACCGGAGTAAAGCTATTCGGCTTTTTCAACAATGGATAATGAAGCCATGTCGGGTACTGGATAGTACTTGGCATGGCTTTTTGTCTATATGTTTGAGCCGTAGACTTTTATAAATTTAGGGTATAATCAGTAAAAGATGGTAGTATGGAACTAAAAGTCTATGATTTTAAAACAATAATTAGAGGAGATTATAGTTTTGTTATACATGATTTATTGCAGAGTGTTTCAGATAAAAATATTTGTGCATTAACTTTTTTTGGAAGTTTCTCGAAGAGTGATTATCATCAAGTACAATCAGAATTTAAGCAAATCATTTATGAAATTTTGCAAAGGAGGGTTCTTGTAACCTTGATTCCCCAGCGGTGTTTTTCTGAAAATGATTTGAGTGTTGAAGTATACGTGATAGATGATATTTCATCGGCAGTTATGGTTAATCAAGGAGGTGTTGTAGATTATTGCTACATCGATGACAAGCATTATTCATTGTTGTTGTTTGAAGGGATTCCATCTTCTGACTTTTCTAAAAATATAAGTATGCAGAGTGAGGAGGTTTTCCGTATTATAAGGAATATCCTCTTATCATATAGTATGGATGTCGGTGATATTGTTCGGCAGTGGAATTATATTGGTAAGATTACGGAAATTATAAATGGAAGACAGAATTATCAAGTTTTCAATGATGTTCGTTCAGCATTTTATGAGGTTGGTAAATGGCATAATGGATATCCAGCAGCGACCGGAATAGGTGCTGGCTTTAATGGATTGCTTATCAGTGGGATTGCTATGAAATGTAAAGATGCAGATAGGACGGGCATTTTTACAATAGATAATCCGTTCCAAGTTCCTGCTCATCAGTATTCCTCTAAAGTGCTTATTGATAATAGGGTAGATGCCATGTTGTCAACTCCTAAGTTTGAAAGGGCAAAGGTAATAGCTTTTGATAATAGTATTTATTGTTTTGTATCAGGAACAGCTGCTATATGTGGAGAGAAAAGCATTGAAGGAATGTCGGTTGAAGAGCAGACTTTGAGGGCGATAGACAATATCAATGCTCTTGTTACTCCTAACAATATTATGAGATTTATAGGTAAGTCGTATGATATGGAGTTTTGTAATCTTCGAGTCTATATCAAAGATGAATCGTATTATGAATCAGTTAAGCTTATTATTGAAGCTTGTTATCCTAAAGTACCTGTTGTATACCTGTGTGCCGATGTTTGTAGGAAAGAGTTGCTGGTGGAAATAGAGGGCATCATGAGTACTACGGTTTCATAGTTGTTGGGGTAAATATGAGTGAAGTGGTATTGGTAGTTAGAAGGATTTTGTTTGTTGTTTTGAACATGGTTGCGAAAAATGGAATAACTTTCTTTAATTCTGTAAAAATAAACGGATTTTTATTTCATCTTTTTTATCTTTGTTCTATAACTCAAAACAAGGATTTATGAAAACATATTTATACTCTTTATTGGCATTGATAGGAGGTCTGACTTCTTGTGCATCGCTGGATGTCTTTACATTCGACCAATTATCGCCTGCCAAAGTAAATTATCCTGCCGAGGTGCAACGTGTGGCTGTGATTAATGCTGTGCCAGACGCTCCTGCTTCAACGAAAGGTGTCGTGACTATTGGTGAACTTCGTGCTTCAGGGAAACCTGTTGCAGAAATGGTTGCCAATAATTTGGCAGATTCTAAATATTTTAGTGAAGTGATGATTTCTGATTCATTGATACGTCCGGTAAATTTGGCCAACGGATTCTCTGACGCAGAGATTCAGCGTTTGGCTGCCGATATGGGTGTCGATTTGATTATGGCTTTGTGTGATGTGAAAGTGCTCACCCAGAGAAAGGATATGTTTTATCCAGGTATGCCGATGAGTTTACCTGTAGTAAGGATGAAAGTCCGTCCTGAAATGAAGCTTTACATTCCGGGTAGGGCATATCCGGTACAAGTTCTGACTCCTATAGATAGTATTGATTGGGATGTTCAGGCTCTTGTTTCCGATAAGCAGCTTCAAGATGAGGCAATACCTATGACAGCCCACCTTCTAGGAAGGGAACTTGTCCCTTACTGGAAAGAGGCAAATCGTTTGTATTACTCTGGAGGCAGTGTGGAAATGCGCGATGCCAATGTATATATTAAGGAGAACGATTGGGGAGGAGCCTGCCGTGAATGGGAAAAGCTTTATCAGAAAAGCAAATCTGGTAAGCAGAAATTCCGTGCGGCCTTTAATTTGGTTTTGGGAAACGAGATGCAAAACAAGCTAGATGAAGCATTGCAGTGGTTGCAGAAAGCAGCTCATGAATCCAAACCGGATACAGAGGAAGCGCAAGCGGTGAAAATTTATAAAGAACAACTTTCTTCGCGAATAAAAGAGCAAATGTTCCTGAATAGCCAAATGAGCCGATTTGGAAACAATTTTTAGTAATCTCTCTTGCAAGAACAATTTTTTTTGTACATTTGAAGTAACTAAAAAAATAAGTAGCATGATGAAGATTAGTGAACATTCGCACTCTGCTATTCTGGCAGCTTTGAGAGAAGCCCTTTGCAGATATGTCTCAGGCGAGGAAAATTCTGTAGTGACCGACATTCATTTGTTGCCTAAATCAGGGAGCGGAGAGTTGGTGATATTAGATGATGATGACACCGAATTGGCGCGCACCATTATTGAGGAATGGATAAATTATGAAAGTGACGATTTTTATACTCAGGTAGAGCCGTTGTTTTGCAATATAGTGTCTGTTCTGAAAAAAGACGGGCTTTTGGATAAGTTGTGCCTGCTCAAACCTTATTCTTTTGTCTTGGTCGACGAGGAAAAAGAAACGGTGGCAGACTTGTTGTTGGTAGACGATGAGGATACATTGCTACTTAATGGTGAACTTCTGGAAGGACTGGATGAGGAATTAAATACTTTCTTGAAGAATTTATTGGAAAAATAACTCGTAGGGAAGATTTCTGTGGGTTTAAGATAACGGAAGGAGATAGAAAACTGCGTCTGGTCAGCATCTGACTGCAAGCTGGTTTCTATCTCCTTTTTTTTATGGATATTATTGTTTGATTGCTTATGACTACAAAAATCGTTTTCCGTAAAAACAATAGTTTGCACTCGGTCAATCCGCGATGGAGAGGGAATCCTACTGCCAATGGTAAGTTTTTCAACCGGCAGCATCGCTGGAAACCAGGAGTGGGGAGTGTGCTTAAATGGAGGTTTTCACCTAATCCGCAGCGGAAGGAAAAGAAGGCTATCAAGTGGAACCCGCATGTACATTTTATTCATTCGCTGGATGAAGTGGTGGGTAATTCATTAATCTGGCTCGGGCATAACTCCTTTTTTATTCAATTGGGAGGTAAGCGCATTATGGTAGACCCTGTTTTTGGAAGTATCCCTTTCGTAAAGCGGAGAAGTAGTTTGCCTATGCTGCCGACAATCTTCCGTCATATTGACTATTTGCTCATCAGCCACGACCATTTCGACCATCTTGACAAGCCGAGTGTGCTTCAACTATATGCTCAGAATCCTGCCATGAAACTTTTTTGTGGAATTGGTACGGGAGAATTGATTAAGAATTGGTTGCCGCAGATTACAGTAGTAGAAGCGGCTTGGTACGAACAATGGTGTGATGGCGACATTCATCTGACTTTCCTTCCGGCGCAGCATTGGAGCAAACGTGGGGTCAGTGATGGAGGAGAGCGTCTTTGGGGGGCTTTTATGATTCAGGCCGACGGCATTACTATTTATAATAGTGGAGATACAGGATATGCTCCTCATTTCTCGGAACTCCCGGAAATGTTTCCGCACATCGACTATTGTATGGTAGGGATTGGGGCATATAAGCCACGGTGGTTTATGAAACCGAATCATATTTCGCCTTATGATGCACTGACGGCTTCTACAGATATGAATGCTAAAGTTACTATACCGATGCATTATGGAACATTTGACCTTTCGGACGAGCCTTTGTTTGATCCGCCTCATGTTTTTCGTACAGAAGCCGAGAAACGAAACCTTCCCGTTATTATTCCTGAATTGGGCGAGGTAGTCAAGCTAAAGCATCAACGTTGAGCGGTAAAGAGAAAGCCGTTTCAGTGTCTGTTGAAAGAACATCTGAAACGGCTTTTTTTTACCTTTATCAAGTAGAAGTGTTTGGATTTTATTTTTTCAGAGCTGCAATGCTTTCTTTCAGGGCTGCAATTTTTGTTTCGGCATCAGCCTGTTTCTTGCGTTCCATTTCAATTACGTTTGCAGGGGCTTTGCTTACGAATTTTTCGTTGCTCAGCTTCTTCAGAACACTCTGCAAGAAACCTTCCTGATATTTCAACTCAACTTCCATCTTTTTGATTTCTTCTTCTGCATTGATGAGGTTGCCCAATGGCACTGCATAGTCAGTAGTACCTACCATAAATGCAGCAGCACCTTCTACCTTGTTTTCTACCGATGAGATGGCAGAAAGGTTACACAGTTTTTCAATGATAGAGTGGAATTCTACCACAGGGCTTGCACCTACGATGTCAAGGCTGAGGGCTTCTTTCTGTGCAATATTCTTCTGTAGACGGATGGTACGTATACCGCCGATTACCTCCTTCACGGTTTCAAACTGTGCTATCAACTGTTCGTTGTATTCCTGGCTAGCGCACAATGTCTGCGTCATGATGCTTTCACCTTCCTTGCGGTCATAGATGTGTTGCCACAATTCTTCAGTGATGAACGGCATGAACGGATGCAGCAGCTTTAGCAGGGTATCGAAGAAACTCAGCGTCTTTTCATAAGTCGCTTGGTCGATAGGCTGTCCGTATGCAGGTTTAATCATTTCCAGATACCAGCTAGAGAATTCATCCCAGAATAATTTGTAAACTACCATCAGGGCTTCGCTCAAGCGGTACTTGTCGAACAAGTCATTTACTTCTACGATAGTTTTAGCCAACATCGACTCAAACCATTCGGTAGCCAGTTTTGCATATTCAGGCTGAGCAGCATCTGCCACTTCCCAACCTTTTACCAGACGGAATGCATTCCATATTTTGTTGTTGAAGTTACGTCCCTGTTCGCACAGTGCATCATCAAACAAGATGTCGTTTCCGGCAGGAGCAGCCAGCATCATACCCATACGTACACCGTCGGCACCGAAGCGTTCAATCAGTTCCAATGGATCAGGAGAGTTACCCAGTGACTTAGACATCTTGCGGCCAATCTTGTCGCGTACAATACCAGTGAAATATACATTCTTGAATGGCATTTTGCCGGTATATTCATATCCAGCCATAATCATACGAGCCACCCAGAAGAAGATGATGTCCGGGCCGGTTACCAAGTCGGCAGTAGGATAGTAGTAGTTGATTTCTTCGTTGTTAGGATTGTTGATGCCGTCAAACAGCGAGATAGGCCACAGCCAAGAAGAGAACCAAGTATCCAGGCAGTCGTCATCCTGACGCAAGTCTTCCAGTTTCATGTTGGCGTCACCAGTTTTTTCCTGAGCCAGTTTCAGAGCTTCTTCTGCAGTTTCAGCCACTACAAATCCGCCATGAGGCAAGAAGTAAGCAGGGATACGGTGTCCCCACCACAACTGACGGCTGATACACCAGTCTTTGATGTTGTCCATCCAATGGCGGTAAGTGTTCTTATATTTGGCAGGATAGAACTTCAAGTCATCATTCATAACCGGTGGCAAAGCCATATCAGCAAAATGCTGCATCTTCAAGAACCACTGCATAGACAGTTTCGGTTCGATAGCCACGTTAGTACGTTCAGAGAATCCCACCTTATTAGTATAAGCTTCTACCTTTTCCAGCAGGTCGGCATCGGCCAAGTCCTTTTCAATTTGGTTGCGGACATCGAAGCGGTCCATGCCTACATACATTCCGGCAGCTTTACTGATAGTACCGTTGTCATTGAAGATGTCGATGCTCTGCAGGTTGTATTTCTCACCCAGCATATAGTCGTTTACATCGTGTGCCGGAGTTACTTTCAAGCATCCGGTACCAAACTCGATGTCTACATATTCATCTTCGATAACCGGAATCACACGGTTCACTAATGGAACGATAACCTTCTTGCCTTTCAGCCATTCGTTTTTAGGGTCGTTCGGGTTGATACACATAGCAGTATCCCCCATGATAGTTTCCGGACGGGTAGTAGCCACGATAGCATAGCGTCCTTCTGCATCTCCTTCCACCTTGTATCGCAGGTAATACAGTTTGCTATGCTCTTCCTTATAGATTACTTCCTCATCGCTCAAAGCTGTAAGAGCTTTCGGGTCCCAGTTGACCATGCGGACACCACGATAAATCAATCCTTTGTTGTACAGGTCTACAAATACCTTGATGACACTTTTGCTGCGTTCTTCATCCATAGTAAACGCAGTACGATCCCAGTCGCACGAAGCGCCCAGTTTGCGCAACTGTTTCAAGATAATTCCCCCGTGCTCTTCTGTCCAGTCCCATGCATGTTTCAAGAACTCTTCGCGGGTTAAGTCGGTTTTCTTGATGCCCTGCTGAGCCAGTTTGTTTACCACTTTGGCTTCTGTTGCGATAGAAGCATGGTCGGTACCTGGTACCCAGCATGCATTCTTGCCCATCATACGGGCGCGACGCACCAGAATATCCTGAATGGTATTGTTAAGCATGTGTCCCATGTGGAGCACTCCAGTCACGTTTGGTGGAGGAATGACGACGGTGTAAGGTTCACGTCCGTCGGGTTTTGAACTGAAAAGTTTGTTGTCCAGCCAATACTGGTACCATTTACCCTCCACGTCAGCGGGGTTGTACTTACTTGCTAATTCCATTTTAATTATGTTTTATTTTAACTAATAATCTTTTAAAAAGTGATATTTGCGCAAAAATACAGAATAAAACTGGAAAACTTGCATGAAAGTGATAGAATAATCTTTCAATTGAAAAAACTTCCATGCCCTTTAGTCCGGTAGTCGTAATGTGGATTTATAATAGGTGACCTTTCTGTGATTGGTTGTCTTCAACTCGGTAGGGGAGTGTTGGTTTGAGTGGTAGATGGATATGTGATTGCGTTTTGAATGTGATTTGTTCGATAGAAGAATCATTTTTTTAGCATTTGGATTCGCTTTCTTTCCATCGTAAATTGATTGTTAACATATCGTTAACATAAAGATAACTCTTTATTAGCTATGTCATAACTGATTTATTTCTATTTTTGCGGTGTCAAGTAATGAAAAAAGGACAAATAAACAAAATAATAAGTTAATTGTATGAAAGATTTTATCAAAACCATGTTTGCCTCCACATTTGGAGTGCTGATTGCAATGGGGTTCCTCTTTTTTGTGGGAATCTTTATGTTGGTGGGAGCCGCATTGAGCGGAAGTTCGGATAGTGAGTACAAGCCAAAGGACAACACCGTGTTTAAGTTGGAGTTGAAAGGAAGTCTTTCCGACCGGATAGAAAGCAATCCGTTAAAGGAATTGTTGGGAGAGGAATCCGATGGGATGTCGTTGGTGGATGTGGTAAAAGCCATTCGCAATGCCAAGAAGAGTGAAAAGATTAAGGGTATTTATCTAGATGCAGGAAGTGTATCTGGTGGTTATGCCAGCTTCGAAGCTATCCGTCGTGAACTGGAAGATTTTAAGACCAGTGGAAAGTTCATCGTATCTTATGCCGACATCTATACTCAGGGTGCATACTATCTTGCCAGTGTAGCCGATTCGGTATTTGTCAATCCGCAGGGAGTGGTCAGCATGGTGGGATTGGCCTCTCAAGGCATCTTCTTCAAAAATCTTGCTGCCAAAGTAGGTGTGGAGCATTACATTTTCAAGGTTGGTACTTATAAAAGTGCGGTGGAACCTTATTTCATGGACAAATTCAGTGATGCCAACCGGGAGCAGCTGACCTCTTTCCTCGGAAGTATATGGGGTAATATGAGGGCAGGTATCTGTGAGGCACGTCATATTGAGGAAGCAGATTTCGACCGCTTTGTCAACGAGGGAAAGTCGATGGGGGACACTCAGGCTGCAGTCGACTTTAAGTTGGTAGATGCGTTGGCTTATCGCCAAGAGGCTGAAGCCTGCGTGAAGCGTATGGCTGGACAGAAGGCTGACGGCAAGATGATTGCTGCCAATGTGAAGAAGCTGCTCAATATGGTCGATGATACTAAAGTAAAGAAAGATAAGGTAGCTGTGCTTTATGCCGAAGGTGAAATTGCACAGAAAGGAAGCTCTCCGATGGGTATGAACGCTGCATGCATTGATGAGGGACTGGTGAATGATTTGCAGAAATTGGCCAAAGACAAGGAGGTGAAGGCTGTGGTGATGCGTGTGAACTCGCCGGGTGGAAGTGCATATATTTCAGAGCAGATATGGAAGGCTGTTGTAGAACTGAAAGCGGTGAAGCCGGTAGTGGTTTCGATGGGTGACTATGCTGCTTCAGGAGGTTATTATATTTCTTGCGCTGCTGATAAGATTGTTGCTGAACATACTACTTTGACCGGTTCTATCGGGGTGTTTGGGGTAGTGAGAAATCTGGCGGGGACCTTTAAATTGCTGGATGTGACTACGGATGTGGTGAAAACAGGAAAATATGCCGACTTGGGCGACATGAGCCGTCCGATGCGTGAAGATGAAAAGGCTTTGATTCAAAGTGGTGTGGAACGTACTTACGACTTGTTCCTGACTCGCTGTGCAGACGGACGTGGATTGCCGAAAGATTCCATTGACCATATCGGGCAGGGACGTGTATGGACTGGTGACCAGGCATTGCAACGTGGCTTGGTCGATAAGATTGGTGGCATTGACCTGGCTGTTGCCGAAGCTGCTTCTCTAGCCAAACTGACCGACTATTCGGTGGTGAAGGCGAATGTGGAAAAAGATTTCTTTACCGAATATCTTACCAAGATGCAGGAGGATATGTGCATCTCTATCGTTCGTTCAATCATGGGAGAAGAAGATTTCCGTATTTATTCTACCATGCAGCAGATGAAATCGGTGTCGGGTATTCAGACCCGCATGCCGTTCTTGATTCAGGGATTGTAAAAGAGTGTCGGCATAGACAAGATAAGCGGTATCTTCCGGGATATCGCTTTTCTTGTTTCTTCCCGGCATTTTTTTTGTGCTGTCTGCGGCTTATGTCGCTGTGTAGAAAGCACATATTTTTTTTATCATTATTTTTATCATTGTTCAAATTGATTTATCTTTGCATACAAAATATGCCTGACAGGTGGGATGGTTTCTGAAAACAGGACGATAACTGGCAGGTGCTGCCTATAGTGAAAAGATTTAGAAACATAAATAAGTAGAATGAAAAATATCCGAAATTTCTGTATCATTGCTCATATCGATCATGGAAAATCTACACTAGCCGACCGTTTGTTGGAGTTTACTCAAACGGTGAAAGTGACCGAAGGACAGATGCTCGACGATATGGACTTGGAGCGTGAACGTGGTATAACCATCAAGAGTCATGCTATCCAGATGGAGTATAACTATAAAGGTGAGAAATATGTGCTGAACCTGATTGATACTCCGGGGCACGTGGACTTCTCTTACGAGGTGTCTCGTTCCATTGCGGCGTGTGAAGGCGCATTGTTGGTAGTGGATGCTTCGCAGGGCGTACAGGCCCAGACCATCTCCAACTTGTATATGGCGTTGGAACATAATTTGGAGATTATTCCGGTGATGAACAAGTGTGATATGGCAAGTGCAATGCCGGACGAGGTGGAAGATGAAATCATCGATCTGCTGGGATGTAAACGTGAAGACATCATCCGTGCTTCCGGAAAGACTGGTCAGGGAGTGGAGGATATCCTTCAGGCGGTAGTGGAACGCATTCCTCATCCGGTAGGTGACGAGAACGCTCCTCTGCAGGCTTTGATTTTCGACTCAGTGTTCAATTCATTCCGCGGCATCATTGCATACTTTAAGGTGGTAAACGGAGTAATCCGCACCGGTGATAAGGTGAAATTCTTCAATACAGGAAAAGAGTATGACGCAGATGAAGTGGGTGTATTGAAACTAGATATGGTGCCTCGCAAGGAATTGCGTACCGGTGATGTAGGATACATCATTTCCGGTATCAAGACTTCAAAGGAAGTGAAGGTGGGCGATACTATTACGCACATTGCCGCACCGTGTGAAAAGGCTATCGAAGGTTTTGAAGAAGTGAAGCCGATGGTCTTTGCCGGTGTTTATCCGATTGAAGCGGAAGACTATGAGAACTTGCGCGCCTCGTTGGAGAAATTGCAGCTTAACGATGCTTCGCTGACTTTCCAGCCGGAGTCTTCTTTGGCTTTGGGATTTGGGTTCCGTTGCGGCTTCTTGGGATTGCTTCACATGGAAATCGTTCAGGAACGTCTGGACCGTGAGTTCGACATGAACGTGATTACTACTGTGCCTAACGTATCTTATATGGTGTATGACAAGCAAGGCGGCGTACAGGAAGTGCATAATCCGGGCGGTATGCCAGACCCGACTCTTATTGACCATATTGAGGAGCCTTACATTGATGCTTCCATCATTACAACTACTGATTATATCGGTTCAATCATGACACTGTGTTTGGGCAAGCGTGGCGAACTGGTCCGTCAGGATTATATTTCAGGCAATCGTGTGGAACTCCATTATAAGATGCCGCTAGGCGAAATTGTAATCGACTTTTATGACAAACTGAAGAGTATCTCTAAGGGATATGCATCTTTCGACTACCATCAGTCTGGTTTCCGTCCTTCTAAATTGGCGAAACTGGATATTCTGTTGAATGGTGAATCGGTGGATGCCCTTTCTACGTTGACTCACGTAGATAACGCCTACGATTTGGGACGCCGTATGTGTGAGAAGTTGAAAGAGCTGATACCTCGCCAGCAGTTTGAAATTGCTATTCAGGCTGCCATCGGTGCCAAGATTATCGCCCGTGAAACAATCAAGGCGGTACGTAAGGATGTAACTGCAAAATGTTATGGTGGCGACGTGAGCCGTAAGCGTAAGTTGCTTGAAAAGCAGAAGAAGGGTAAGAAGCGCATGAAGCAGATTGGTACTGTAGAGGTGCCGCAAAAGGCATTCTTGGCAGTGTTGAAACTGGATTAAAACTAGTCAATACAAAGCAATATTGCAGAAAAAGGCTGTCTCCTTTACGTGGAAGGCAGCCTTTTTTGTTGGCGATTTTTTGACAAATTAAGATATTTGTCCTTAATTTGCAGCATATTTATTAACATATTAGTATTAACATGAATTACACAGACCATCACTTCAAATTATGGAGTACTGCCGGCTTTTTTATAGCCGAGAGTTTAGGTGTCGGCTTTGTTCAAGCTGAAAACTCAACCTTACCCTATTGGCAGGATGTTCAAACTGTATCTGTCAACTGTGAAAAACCGAGAACTGCTTTCATGACTTATGCCACCAAGGAACAGGCTTTGACTGAAAGGTATGAAAATAGTCCTTACTACCAATTGCTCAACGGTAAATGGAAATTCTATTTCACCGAATCTCACCAGACACTTCCCAAAGATATTACATCTCCCCATACAGATGTGAGCGGCTGGCACGAGATTACCGTTCCGGGAAACTGGGAGGTGCAGGGTTTCGGTACCGCAATCTATACAAATCAGGAATACGAATTTCAGCCGCGTGACCCGCAGCCTCCTTTGCTGCCGGCTGATATCCCGGTAGGGGTGTATCGCAGAACTATCACTGTGCCGTCAGACTGGAAAGACCGTGACGTCTTCTTGCACATTGCCGGTGCGAAATCGGGATGCTATGTTTATCTGAACGGAAAGGAAGTGGGATATAATGAAGACTCCAAGAATCCGGCTGAGTATCACATCAACGACTATCTGAAGGAAGGGGAAAACACGCTGGTGCTGAAAATCTTCAGATGGAGCACCGGGTCTTATCTGGAATGTCAGGACTTCTGGCGTATCAGTGGTATTGAACGTGATGTTTTTGTCTACTCACAGCCAAAGGCTTCCATACAGGATTTCAGAGTCACTTCTACTTTGGACGACTCGTATAAGAACGGTATCTTCCGCTTGAAACTCGACTTGAAAAACAACCGGTCGACCACTTCTTCTTTGAATGTGGGATATGAACTGATTGACGATAAGGGTGTGGTGGTAGCTAAAGAAGATAAAAACGCCACTTTGGAAAAGGGTCGTCACATGAATGCAGTGACCTTCAGTAAGGACTTGAAAGATGTAAAGACTTGGACTTCGGAAGCTCCTAACTTGTATCAGTTGGTGATGACTGTAAAAGAAAACGGAAAGGTGACAGAAGTCATTCCGTATCATGTTGGTTTCCGACGCATTGAAATCAAGGAGATAGACCAGAAAGCTGAAAACGGAAAGAACTATACCGTGCTGCTGGTTAACGGACAACCTATCAAACTGAAAGGGGTGAATATTCATGAGCATGACCCTCTTACCGGACATTATGTAAGTGAGGAACTGATGAAAAAGGACTTCGAACTGATGAAGAAAAACAACATCAATACGGTACGTCTCTGCCATTATCCTCAAGACAGAAAGTTCTATGAACTGTGCGATAAGTACGGGTTGTATGTGTATGATGAGGCGAATATCGAAAGCCACGGCATGCATTATGACTTGCGCAAAGGTTGTTCGCTCGGCAATAATCCGGAATGGCTAAAACCGCATCTCTACCGTACTGAGAATATGTTTGAACGTAACAAGAACTATCCTTCTCTTACTTTCTGGTCGTTGGGTAACGAAGCCGGCAATGGATATAATTTCTATCAGACCTATTTGTGGATGAAAGAAGCAGACAAAGATGTGATGAACCGTCCTGTAAACTATGAACGTGCCCAGTGGGAATGGAACACAGATATGTATGTGCCTCAGTATCCGGGTGCAAAATGGCTGGAGAAAACGGGTAGAATGGGAACCGACCGTCCGGTGGCTCCTTCGGAATATGCTCATGCCATGGGTAACTCTACCGGAAGCCTTTGGGAACAGTGGACTGCCATCTACAAATATCCTAACTTGCAGGGTGGATATATTTGGGACTGGGTAGACCAGGGTATTTTGACTAAAGATGAAAATGGCAAGGAGTTCTGGGCTTATGGAGGTGACTTTGGCAAGAATATGCCAAGTAGCGGAAACTTCTGCTGCAATGGTATTGTCAGCCCCGACCGTACTCCTCATCCTGCTATGAACGAGGTGAAATATGCTCATCAGAATGTGGCTTTCCATGCGGTAGACCTGGAAGACGGTTTGTTTGAAGTGGAAAACAGATTTTATTTTACCAATCTGAAGAACTACCGCATCGGATGGGAGGTGATGGCCAACGGTAAACAAATCAGAAGTGGAAAGACTGTCCTGAGTGTGGCTCCGCAGGAGAAAGAAAGCATCAAAGTGAATGTAGCCGGACTGAAACCTCAGAAGGGTACTGAATATTTTGTCAACTTCAAAGTGACTTCTCTAAAGGGGGATGCTTTGATTCCTGCCGGATTTGAAATTGCATACGAACAGTTCAGACTGCCGGTTGCTGCTGAAAAGATGTCGTTCCGGAGCAACGGACCTGCATTGGCATGTAGCACAGACAATAATCTGCTGACAGTGAAGTCTAGTCGTGTGAATTTCGTATTCGACAAGGAGAAAGGGCTGGTTACTTCTTATAAGGTGAACGGAACAGAATTCTTTGACAAAGGCTTCGGTATTCAGCCAAACTTCTGGCGTGCTCCAAACGACAACGACTATGGTAATCAGATGCCAAAACGTCTGCAGGTATGGAAACAGTCGAGCAAGAACTTCAAGGTAGTAGATGCTTCTGTGGAAATGGATGGTAAAGAGGCGGTCTTGAAGGCTACCTATTTGCTGAAGGCAGGCAACCTATACATTGCTTCTTACCGGATTCAGCCGTCGGGAGTGGTCAAGGTGGACTATACCTTCACTTCTACCGATATGGATGCTGCAAGAACAGACTGGAGTGAAGCTGCACAGAGCGCTACCTTCACGCCGGGTAATGAAATCTCATCCAAGAAGAACTCTCAGTTGTTTGTTCCTCGTATTGGTATCCGCTTCCGTCTGCCTGCCGAAATGAACCAGGTGACTTACTTCGGTCGTGGACCAGAAGAAAACTACTGCGACAGAAACAACGGTACGCTAGTAGGTGTATATAGCAGCACTGCCGATGAGATGTACTTCCCTTATGTTCGTCCACAAGAAAACGGACACCATACAGATACTCGCTGGCTGACCCTTAAAAAGAAAAATGGCAAGGGTCTGACTATCTATGCTGATTCTACAGTAGGATTTAATGCATTGAGAAATTCAGTGGAAGATTTCGACGGGGAAGAGGCTACACACCGTGACTACCAGTGGAACAACCGCGACGAGGAAGAGTTGAAACACGATGTGGAGACCGCAAGAAACATCAAGCCTCGCCACACTCATATCAACGATATCACTCCACAAGACTTCGTTGAGGTATGTGTGGATATGAAGCAGATGGGATTGGGAGGTTATGACAGTTGGGGGGCTCATCCGGAACCTCATCACCTGATTCCTGCCAACCGTGAGTATAAATGGGGATTCACCATTGTGCCGATGTAAAATTTCTAGTTGGTTGAAATACATCATTCTTTCTATAAAGAGAGTCATATCAATCCGTTTGTCGGAGGTTGATGTGGCTCTTTTTTGTCTTTTTTTGCAAAAGCAGTGTGTCATGTAATCTGTTCTATTCTTTATCAAAAAGATTGCATCGGATTTGTTATTTAAACAATATGAATAGAAGTTTTAGTCTTTAAAAGGGGGGATCTTAAAATGCAACAACTTATACTTTATAAATAGTGTGCTATCTTTCTATTCAATGTTAAACACGACTCTAATCTTTAAGAAATAGCCTCCAGATCATCGACATATTTTTTCCAGATCTTGTAATCATTTTCGTGAAAATGATTCGACATTTTGCTCAACATTACTCCAAGATTCCCCAAAAATGCTTCGACGATTTTGAAAGACCTCTAAAAAACGCGTTTTTTTTCGCTAGTTTGTTCTCTTTTCAGTCTCTTTATATAAAAGAGAAAAGTTTCTGATATTCCAACTTTGATGGTTATTTGACTAGAAGATTCTTTTTTTTACCTGTCAATAGAATGGAGTATCGGTTGTTTCACTTTCATTCTGATTTTCTATTGAAACCTCAGATTTCCCCAGGCTAGTCAACACTGCATTCACCTCCTAAATTCGAGCGTCTGAGATGCTGAAATTTAACAAACTGACAATTTGTCAAGGTTTAAAACGATTGGCACTTTAGCATTCATTCACTCTATGCCAGGGAATGCCAATAAAAACAAACGGCAGGATGAGATTATCCTAATTTCCGCAAATTATCTTGACTCTCGTGTTGTAAATGGATCTTTTGTAAAAATCTCGAATTTCAACGATTCATATATAAAATGAGAATCTGTTTGATCTTTTTTTAAGCATATCTTCCCCTTATCCCATAAAGCGACTTGAGGTAATATGCCATACAGCCCATAAGAGAAAGGAATCAGTCACTTGCATTGAAGACTTTTGCATAAGCCGGGTTAACGGTATAGATGTTCAGTCTGTACTCTTTGGATGTTTTAATTCATTTGGCCGGGACGGAAATGAATTTGAATACGAAAGTCCTGATACGACTCGTTGTAGATAGTCCTAATTCCTTTACGTTCATTCTTTTGATAATCGTTTTGTAGAAGTTTCTTATAAACGCAGTCATCAGCAGATAGATCGTGTTTTCTGCCATGAATGACTTTGGCAGTCGTTTCCAGCCGAATCCGTTGTTCATGTCGTCAAAGATTCTTTCCTTTCCACCACGCAAGGTTATAAAATTCCACGATATCCCTTACATCTGAATTAAAATCATTGGTCAGAATACTGTCGTCATAAAAAACCGAACATCTGTTTGCGCGGATATAGCAATGCCTGCAATGTGCCTTTATAGTGTCTACTATCTCCTCCGAACAAATCATTTGTCCCTTGCGTAACTCTCCGGTAGATATAAGCGATTTGACCAGAGACTGTATTGAAGTCGTATGATTACCCTGAAGTTTATGTTTGAGGTAGTCAACTCCTTTATGGCACGTAGAGTCGTATCGGCACTGCATGTCCTAATTCTTGGGTGAGAGGAAAGATGCTTCATAAGATGTGGGAGACATCCTCAATGCAAGAACCACCGCAGAAGAACACACACATGAGGGAGCGGAGTATTTCACTGTAGCTGTAGCCGAAGGATTGGCAACGTTTTCCTAATGTTGAATCGATTACTTTGGATAAAAGAGCATCAAATTGCTTCATAATGGAAAAGATCCCGCCAAAAGATGTGATTTGTTCGGATTTTATTTGTACTTTAGCCATGTCTGATGAAGATTTATGAACTTTTATTTTGCAACACTAAGTTAAGTGAATCTTCTGACATGGCAAATTACTGGGCAATATGTTATCACTCAGTACTTTAACTTATTTTTTTGAAATATGTTGCGGATTTAAGGGTTAAGTTGAACTTTTTTAATTTGTCTACTTTTTGAAGTGGACTCATAAATAAAATGGAAGATAGTTATATTTTAGGTATTAAAAGAAATGGTGTTTCATTAAAGATTGATACACTTACATTTGAGGCTGATCAGTCTGGATATGAGTATATTTCTAATATTGACAGAGTATTAGATAAAGGAGGTAATGGTAAATATAATATTATAATATCAGACCATAATTTATTCCAAGGATGTCCTATTGGAAATGGTTGGATTTTGCTTAATGGCTATATATCTTATGGTTGGAATAAAGCTTCAGCATATTTTATATTATCAGATACAAAAGAAGAAAAGACATATAAAATACTTGCCTCTACTCAGATAACTCCAGCAAATGTAGACTTTAATATTGACATTATGGCCAAATCTATATTTAGAAAGGCTCAGGAAATTATTTTACAGTTTCCTTCAGCTTCTATTTACAATGCGTATGTCGATTTTGTCAATGAAAAGCCCAAAAATCATTTAGGGGTTATTGAAAGAGAAGGTAATAGTGAAACAGTGCAAGGTTTTATCATCAATGGAAACTATCATAAAATAGTTGATTACATAGATAAATACAAACAACTAACACATCTACTTTCAACCTCAAAAGATCCTAAGTGTGAACGGTTGCTGATGGATATTGATGAGGGGATGGTAGAGTTTATAAGGGAACATTTTAAATGATAAGTAGATGTTTAAAATTAGTTTATATCAAAAAAAGTGTACTTTTGTATTACAACCATAAAAAGATACAACTATCGCAAAAATCAAAGTTATAGAACTGACAGACCAGCAACGTCTGCAATTGGAGGATGGCTTTCGCAATGGCAAGAGCCACGCATACCGTATGCGCTGTCGCGCAATACTCTTGAAATCACAGGGGTTGAAATCAACAGAAGTCGGATTGCAGACGAAGATGACACACATATCCGTCAATGCATGGGTGAAACGCTTCGAAGCCGAAGGAATAACCGGGTTGGAAACGCGACCCGGGCGTGGGCGCAAACCAATAATGGATTGTTCGGACGAAGATGCTGTACGCAAGGCCATCGAGCAGGACAGGCAAAGCATGAAGAAAGCCAAGGAGGCGTGGGAGCAGGCATCCGGCAAGAAGGTGAGCGAGAGCACGTTCAGAGCTTTTTTATCAGCATTGGCGCGAGATATAGACGTATAAGAAAACGTCCCAAGGGGAAACCCTCGCCGCAGCTCTATGAGTACAAGACCGAGAAGCTGCAAGAACTCGACAGTCAGGCAAAAGACGGACTTATAGACCTTTACTTTGCTGATAAAAGTCATATCTGCACCGAGGGATATGTGCCTTACGGATGGCAATTCCGCGGTGAGGATGTCTTTATCCCTTCCCAAAGAGGATACAGACTCAATATCTTTGGCATGATTGACCGCAATAACCGCTATGAAGGTTTTTCCACAAATGAAAGCATCACTGCCGACAAGGTCGCGGATTTCCTTGGCCGGATGTAACCATTCTATTTTCCGCCTTGACACGCATGTTTCCTAAACATGCCTTTGCGCCATAACCAAATAACATCAATGATTATGGCGAAAGAAAAAGTAAACTACCAGGAGGTATATGACCTCTACCAGTTATGTAGCGAGACCAAGGATCTTTGCGAGTTCTGTGCGGATTATGGAGTTAGTTACGACAAGTTCATGAACTGGCAGTGTCACCAGCTGTGGAGCGAGAAGTTGGGCAAGAGAGTCCAGGTTGAACAACCTAAGGTTGCCAAAGTCCAGATTACCGGTAAACCTTGCAACAATCCAACCGTGAAGTTGGAAGTGAAGCAGCCTG
>JARIAN010000142.1 GCA_029257865.1 Phocaeicola sp. | reverse complement strand
CTTGAACGATTTATTTGCGTGTCTGGGATTGAACCAAACACGCAATTAATTGACAAACTTTTCAAAGAACTCATTTTATTTACTGCCAGAGCCGCTTAGGATTGGCGAATTTTTAACGAACTATTGTCATAAAACATCAATCAAAGTATCGCCTTTTACCACGAAAGGCTACTTTAGATAGGGATTCCTATTTGCTACACTACCCGTTTTTTGAGAGTTCAATACCATTTTTTTCCGTTTCGATACACAATGAGTTGTCTATTTAATTACTCTAAATTAATTTTGCAATACTATCGTAGAACTTTATTAAACTTTATAAGGAGCATAGAAGAATGAAAGATGTTATAGTTTTATTAATCTTGTTGACTGCTTTTATTACCTCAAGCGGGCAAACAGTCCGTGTAGGACATGCTGTTTAAGGCAATATAAACATAACACAAGAAACTATTGACCGAACTAGCTAAAAATGGATTCACCCCATTTTGTGCTCTTAAAACATTTATTGTCTGTATTTTTGATTTATATGAAAACAAAAGATTATTGGATTACTTGGTTGTGGACTGCCATTTTAATGTACTTTTTATACGATATTGTATGGATTCTTGCAGATCATGAAGAATTCAATAATCTTATAGAAGATGGATGTACAATTTTATGGATAGATCTTTGCTATTGTTTTTTGTTTGCCCTTTACAATTTAGGGTTCGGGATAATGTTACTGAGAAGTCGGTTCATGCGTTTTTTTCAAAGAAAGAAAGTGCTAATGTTTAGTGCGTTTTTTATAATTGCAGATACCTTCTTAGCATTTCTTGTAGAGAACATTCTTGATGTAATGTTTGTCGAAGTATCCAACCGGGAGGTTTGGGGAAATGCTTATCTAATGGGCTTAATTTCATCTATACAAGCACTGATTGTAGCTGTTGAATACTTTTATAAAGAGTCACAACAGAAGTATGAAGAAAACCGTCGATTAGAAATGCAACTACTAAAGATGCAGATGAACCCTCATTTTGTGTTCAATAGTTTGAGTGTTCTAGCAGGTCTAATAGACATAGATAAGAAACGAGCCGAAAATTATGTAATACGTTTATCTAGAATCTATCGTCATATTTTGGGGCATATTGAGAATGATGTCGTGTCTTTAGACGAGGCTTTTCTTTGGCTTGACGATTACATAGCTCTTCTCCAAATCCGTTATGCAAATGTCGAATTGGTGATGAAGCCAATGGATAAACATCCGAATGATTATATTCTGTCACAAAGTTTACAGGTGCTTGTGGAAAATGCAGTTAAACATAATGCTTTGAACCAGAATAAAAAGCTGATTATTGTTATAGAACGTAAAGATAATATGTTGGTAGTGAGCAATAATATCATTCTTCCTGCTTATAAAATAAAGCAATCTATTCCCTCTCATAAACTAGGATTAGACAATCTGGCCAAAAGATATTTGATAAAGTTTGGCAAGGATATCAGAATCCTGCACACATCGGAATCATTTACAGTTTATTTGCCTATTGTAAACCACGAATAACGTATGAAGAAAGTATTGATAATAGAAGACGAGCGCATAAGTGCCATACGGCTTGAGAAACTTATTCATGAGATTGACGATACCATCAAAGTTGATGGTCCCCTAACCAGTGTATCAGAAGTTATCGAACATCTACATCATCATAATGATTATGATTTAATTTTTGCAGACATACGTCTGTCGGACGGTGATGTATTTACAGCTTTTCAAGCAATAATGCCTGATTCCTTTGTCATCTTTACGACAGCTTACGATGAATATGCGATGCAAGCCATCAAACATCATGGCATTGACTATTTGCTAAAACCTATTGATGAAAAGGAGTTACAGCAAGCCATGCAGAAAACATCATTGTGTGCCAAGGGAAATACGGAACAAGTACGCGAAGTTATAAATGGAATAGTTCATTATAAAGAGAGACTGGTAGTGTACAAAGGTGATGAACTTATTCCTCTTCAGGTCTCTGATATTCTTTATTTTGTTAAGGATGGCAGGGGGGTGAGTTGTATGACAACCGAAGGTGAGCAATATCACATGCATAACACTACCATGCAAGATTTAGAGGAACATCTGAACCCAGATAAGTTCTTTCGTCTTAACCGACAATACCTAATTCATATAATAGCTTTGCAGCGAATCACGTCTTATTTCAACTCAAAGTTGAAAGTTCGATTACTTCACTGCAAAGATGATGAAATTCTTGTGAGCAAAGAGCGGGGGGTATTATTCAAAAAGTGGCTAGAACAATGAAATCAACCCCATTTTATGCAGAGGATAGCTAGCTGTTTGATACTACAGAAATAAATATTAATCAGTAGTTCGTTACAAATCCGCCAAGCCTAAGCTGCTCTGGCAGTAAATAAAATGAGTTCCTTGAAAGATTTGTCAGTACTTGCATGTCTGGGTTAATCCCGAACACGCAAGTAAATCGTTCAAGCATATAAGCATTCGTTTTTGACAACATTTCAATGACCTCTTTAATGTTTTCGAACCTTCTTTTGCAGGTTCTATTGTTTAATTTTTAATTTACCCGGTAAAAATTACCGAAGTATTGAATCAATAAAAAAGCAATGATTAAAAAGAGGATTTTACTTGCAATTATAGCAATGATTGTTTTCACTAATACATTCGCAAAAGGCCCTTTATCTTTAATAAAGACAAAAGATAAAAGCATCTATATAGAATTACTAGGAGCTTCCAACCTTATTGGAATATCTTTCGATTCAAGATTTGCATCTACATCTAATTGGGGGTATAGAATTGGCTGGTCTTATTTCCAAGGAGGAGAATCTTTTGTCAAATCTTCAAATTCTAACAAAGGATCACTCTTTCCTATTGAAATCAACTATCTAGCTTTCAAAAATAAGCACAAATTAGAAGTTGGATTTGGTTCCAACATTGGAGTATATAAAGAATATTCTTCTTATACAAAAGAATCAAAAACTAATAATGTCACTATAGAGACCTCTTCAACATCAACATTTGGATACTATCTTTACGCTAATATAGGGTACCGTTACGTATCAAATAGAGGCCTTTTATTTAGAGTAGGATTATGCCCTTCTTTTAATTTTAATGATAAACATGGGATAAATAAAGAGCCTTTCATTTATCCATACATTAGTCTTGGATATTCATTTTAAAAAATACTTATATGAAAAGAATTTTTTACATCGTCTGCTTAACAACTGCGTTATATTCATGTAACAACGATTACCCTATCGACAACTTACAAGAAAGACAAATGCTTAATCCAGAAGAAGAATCTAATATTCTTAATTTCAAAAATTCAGAAGAATTCTTGTCTACAATTGAAAACTTTGATTTAAACAAACCTATTTTAACCAGATCAAACTCTAATTTTATTTCTGCAGAAAACGTATACGAACAGGAAAGCACGGAAAATCAAGATAATGAACACATCGGATTTCTTATTCCTGATGAGAAATATAGACATTTCTTTAACAAGGACCTAGAAATAATAGTCAATGATACCATTTACAAAGTTACTAAATATGGAACATTACTTACTCATATTTCAAACAAATCAGAACTAATCAAGTCTTTGAATGATATTTCCGCATTCAAGCCATTGTCTGTCAATGTAAAAGAATACGGGAATGTTAAGCTAATAGACACTTATGGTTTATGGAACACAGAAGAAAATAATCCTATCACAAACGATGATTATTTTGAAAATGATGAAGATGATATATTGATTGAAAGTAATGGAAATGAAATACTTACACGTTCTACGAACGATGGTGGAATACCTAAAAGTGTAGTGGAAGCATTTCCTACAATAGGTACTGCTGATGTAAAACTAATCGATAAAGTCGTACATTTTAACCCAGGTTATTTAGGACATACAAAACTAAGATTCAAATCTAACTCAAGAAGAAAGCTATATATTTCTCTTTATAGAAATGATTATGGATTTGCAGTAAGTATTGGGCTTGATTGCAAAGTGATGAAAAAATTATGGCATGGAATGAAATGGGGACACATGAAACATTGGGATGATGGCATATACTATGGAGTTTCATCACTTGTTGTAAAACAAAAAATCAAGAACCCTAATTTTGATAACATATTAAACAAAAACAGAAAAGATTTATTGGACAAGCAATGGAAAGAATCATTAAAATACAATGATTTTACTAATGCCTCAAACAATCTAACAGGAGGAATTTCAAACCAGTGGAATCCTGAATATAACCATAGCAAACAAGAGAACAAATTTATCATACCATACATTTCAGTTATAGATGATTTCTTTGGAACAACAAATGTATCAAAAAAGATTGAAGATATTCTCATAAAACAGGGAGCTAAATATTTAGGAAGCTATATCAACGGCCATAAAAAACAAGGCACACAATTAGTATTCATATCTGAAAGAGAAAAAACTGCGTATTTATTCTTTAGGAATGACCTCTCTTGGAATGGAGGAGGATATAGAGTAAAAGATACCTTTCTAAGATATTATAGAAATTTGGTATTCTCCATTAAAATCAATGGAGATAAAACCACCCCTGGAGCAAGTCTTAGCGACAATGATTTTGTAGGAAAACCTGAAATAGTTTCTTGCGAAGCTATTGTATGCACAAAAGATGGTAATGGTTGGATTGGAGCAAAAGTAGTAAAAAAATGAACGTAAACATAAATAAAATCAAAGTGATTTGCATAATGCGTTTCACTCAGCACCTTAATTTTAATAAAAATATTGTAATTATTTTAATTATATTCTGTAGCTTGTTTACATCATGTTCTACAGTATTAGAAATAATAACAGGAGATTATAAATGCGCATATCCTAATTGTAATGAACGAGCAAGTAATAATTCAGCATATTGTTCATATCATACACCTAAATATATTAAATAAAGACACAATAGTTCGTTAAAGATCCTAACATTGTGGGTAAGATGAGCGGGCATGTGGAAGGAAGTAGAGCGTTTAATCGTTACCGTCAGGTAACCATTCTATTTTCCGCCTTGACCCGCTTCCTAAACATACCTTTGCGCCATAACCAAATAACATCAATGATTATGGCGAAAGAAAAAGTAAACTACCAGGAGGTATATGACCTCTACCAGTTATGCAGCGAGACCAAGGGTCTTCGCGAGTTCTGTGCGGATTATGGAGTTAATTAGGGTTCACTGAAAAATACTTTTCTTAAAATATTATACTCTTGTCAAAAGAGCGTATTTAAAATGGGGATATCCGATTCTGTAATAATTTTCATTATTTTGAACGGATATTTCCATTTTTCTTA
>JARIAN010000123.1 GCA_029257865.1 Phocaeicola sp. | reverse complement strand
CAGGCTTTGGTGTTTGGTGCGCATGGTCCTATTCAGGTTTTGGTTGTCCTCCGATAAAAAGAAATCAAATAACAAATTCATAAACAGCAACAATTTATAATTATTTACATTTTATGAGAAATCTATTCAAAGCCTCATTCTTGTTTCTCACCTTAGGAATGAGTATTACAGCATGCAACAATGACAACTGCAACGACAACGAGTGTAATTATCCGCCTCCAAGTGTACACGGAGTTTACATACTCAATGAAGGAAATATGACTAGTGATATGGGGTCACTTATCTATATAGACCCGCAAGGAATCATGCACGAAAATGTATATCGTTCGGCCAATGAAGGTAAAAGTTTAGGCAATGTAGCTCAAGATTTATTCATCCGAGACGGCAAGATTTATGTCATTTCCCAAAATGGAACAATAGATGGCAAGCAGATTGTTGTCATGAATGCAACAGACTATAAAATGATTGCAGAATATTCTTTGCCTAATCAAATAGAATGGCCCTCACATATTGCAGTCCTCGACGACCAACACCTTTATGTACGCGACAATAAAGGAATCTGGTGTTTCAATCCGGAAACTAACGAAGCGCACTTCATCGAAGGCACTGACGAAGCAATGAAAAAACCAATGATAGCTCTAAAGGACAAGATACTTGCAGCCCATAACGGAAACAACGGACTGATGGTGATTAATAAAGGCGCAAGCAAAGCAGAGTATCCTTCTACCCTATCACAAATTAGTGGGATAGCTAAAGCATGGGATGGGAATATATGGATATCCACACAAAGCATGTTTGGCATCATGGGAAAATCTGCACTCTATAAAGTCAGCAGTACAGATTTCTCTGTCCTTGCAACACACGACATCAAAGAAGTCAACCTAGAAGGAGTTGGTCAAGGAGGAGCGTCGGCAACATTCTATGCCTTTAAAGATTTAATCTACTATTGCTGCCCCGGAAGCGGATTCAAAAATGGTCAAAAGATTTGGCGCCATAATTTTGCAAGAAATAAAACCCAGGCACTTGACTTTTCCAAACTGATTCCTAAAGAGCATATAGTTTATAATGGTTTTGCGGTTCATCCCCTAACCGGAGAACTGATGCTAGGTAATATCAAAGGATTTGGAAATGACTACAAAATCAACTCGCTGCTCATTCTGGAAGATCAAGGAGATAAGTTGGAATTGATAAAAGAATATGATAACAATCCACTCCAGTTTCAGGCTGGCACCTTCTTCCCTGAATCTTTCTGACTCAAATAAATATAAAGGAGTTGTATCCCTAAAGAAAAAATGCTTTAGGAGTATAACTCCTTTTTTATACTCCATCTAATTAAATCTACCTAGACATCAAATCCTCTATCATAATCTATCTCTCCTCCATTTCTTTTGATTAGTCAAAAAATGAACAAACAAGTCAAAAAAAACTATCTTTGCATTCTATTTCCCATTTATAAAAGCATTACATGATAGAAAAAATACTTACCCCTTTCATTTCGGAACGGTTCATCCATGAAGAAAAATACAGACAAGGACATATCCGCATCATCCGCCCATTACCCGGTGTAGAAATCCTTGGCCTACATATTCCTGATATGAAATCTCTAGCCAAACAACTGGTAAAAGACAATCAAGGAGTATCAACAGTTGAGCTGCTCAGCAGCCATAAAGGCTCCATACACATCCATGAAGAAAAGATGATGTGGGGCATGATTATCAACCGTCTTCCACTTTCTACCAACGAAAGACTAGAACGATTCAAGGAGTTTATCCCTCAGATTGACAACTGGGCGGTATGCGACACATTCTGCTCCGATGCACAATGGCTCCGAAAAGCCAAAACTGAAACAAGAGAACAAGTGTGGCATTTCCTTACTCCTTATTTCAGCTCTCATTATGAGTTTGAGGTGAGATTTGCCTTGATTTTTTCTCTTGCACACTTCCTGGATGAAGAACATATTGACCGGATATTCTGTTATATTGAACACCTGCAATACGAAAAAATCGTCTCGGCCTATGGTGAGGCTCTCCCTTACTACGTCAACATGGCTGTTGCATGGCTGATGGCCACAGCCTTATACAAGATGCCAGAAAAGACCAGACGTTTTGCTAATTCGGGAAAATGCCCGGAACATATCATCAAACTGTATGTGCGAAAAGCTAAAGAATCGCTTCGCACCAAGAATATGAACCCTTTTTAATTACAATAAAATTAAATTCATGAACAAACTAAATTTATTTAAATTATTTATCTCCCTGCCAATCGTTATAATGACAGGATGTAACAATAATTCAGATGTCCTTGTGGAGCAACAGAAACCGACCTTCACCCTTTCTGAAAAGATTTTAGCAAACTCCAGGGCCCCACAACTTAATGGAAACGGAGCCGGGAAATTTACAGATGGAGACCAAAATACCGTATTCCTACATTCACCGGAAGAAAAAACGACCAGTTATTTTACCTATACCTACGGTCAGACACATTACTGGAGTAGTTTGCCTCTGAACTCTAAACAAACCAACATCAATGTTTCTGCATGCTACCCAACTATAGAAACCAACAGCCCGGAAGATTTCCAATGGGATATTACCGGGAAAGGAGAAAATGCCGACCTGCTGTTTTCAAAACCTGTCTGCATAGAAAAAGGCACGTCGACACCTATTGAACAGACATTTGCTCATGCACTCCACAAACTTAGAGTCAACTTCAAGTCAGGCAGTCAAGCTATATCTGAAAAGCAATTGGAAAATTTAATTGTACAATGCCAGAATGTACGGTCTGTTGCCCATCTCAACCTATTAGAAGGAAAGGCGACAAAAGCATCAGGAAAGACTCTTATTCTTGAATCAAGAGGAGCTGTAACCGAATTCATCATACCAGCCCAAAGTGTACAAGGCATAAAGCTATCTATCCGTCTGGACGACAGAATACAAGAATATGACTTGGCGCAAAACATCACTGACATTACCGAACTGGAAAGTGGAAAATCATTTACGCTGAACATCACGGTTAATGAAAAAGAATTTACGATTTCAGGACAAGACATATCAGGCTGGGAAAACCAAGGAGAATTCAATGATTCTATCATCATCTAAAATGAGCATTAAAACATACTATCACATTCTATTAGCATTGCCTCTGCTACTGACATCTTGCACCTCTTCAGAGGACAATCTTATAAGCCACGCAACTGATACGATTGAAATCCAAACTTCAATCGTATCGGCCCGTGCTGAAATAGACCAGGGAGGGAAAGGCAGTTTCACTTCTGGCGACCAGATATTGCTGTTCGCCTCTGCCAACAATCCCACTGGAAGGATATCACGAAAACTGACATTAGAAGGCAACCGGTGGGCACCTTCAGTTAAATGGAGCGAACTGAACGTAGAAAGCACAGCCTTGTCGTCTTTTTATCCGGCAAACGTAGCAAGTGATGCTTCCAACACGTTCACCCATTCGGTAGCTACAGACCAAAGCATAATCAGAAACTTTAATAAATCGGATTTGCTATATGCCACCCAAAAAGTGACTGCAAATGCGCCGTCGGCTCATCTCATTTTCTCACATCTGATGAGCCGGGTAGTAGTGAAATTGAGCAGCGACGGTTCCTTCAGCCAAGAAGAACTGTCACAGGCTCAGATTTCAATGAAAGCCATCTGTCAGACTCAAGTGGAGTGTATGACAGGGAAAACAACTGTTCCAGCCAACAGCGAGATGAGCGACATCCGCCTGCTCCATGCTCAGGGACAAACCTATATGGCCGTAGTATGCCCACAGCCGGTAGCGGAGAGTTGGAAAACAGCACACTGGATGGACATCAAAATCGGCAATAAATCATTCTTATACAAAGCCCCGGAAGCACTAAACGGTCAACCGTCATTCACCGAACTCCAACAAGGAAAACAAGTTGTACTGAACATCACCCTCAAACAAAAGGAAGAAGAAACCGACTGGAGAAACAAGACGGTATGGACCTACGGAATCAGCCATCCGGCTGTAGACCAATGGGGATACACCACAACCACCCCATTCGAAGAAAGAGGACTTAAATGGGATGTTTCTTATGGCTGGTACGACTGCAACAAGCGCTTCCCTAATGGTGGAGCAGGAAACAACGACTCCAATTTATGTTGGGCTGCCGCAAGTTCGAACCTGCTATATTGGTGGCTGGACCAGAATAAGGAATACATTGACCGATATGGCAAATACACCGGACCGAAAGAATATAAGAATTCGCTGGACTGTGAGATATTCGAACATTACAAGAAGCACTTCCACAATACCGGCAATGAAGTAGCTGCAGCCTTGAGCTGGTTCCTTACAGGAAAATATGGCATGACAGAAAAAGAAGGAGCCGGTTTCTTCAGAGAAGTATTCGGCCCGATACATGTGGCACGCATCACCCGCTTCTCGGAAAGATCATTCCCTGAGGAACTGAAAAAAGCCTTCTCCGAAAAGTCGGCCATAGAATGTACCATCAAATACCCCAACAAGGAACTTATACATGCCATTACCCTTTGGGGAGCAAGCTTTGACTCGAATGGTGATGTCTGCACAATCTATATCACAGAAAACAATGACCGTGATATAGCAGAACAGCCGGAATATGTGGATTATAAAAACAGAAAAATCACTCAGGCAGGAATGATTCAGAAAAGAGTTCAAAAGAAGGCCGACGGGTTTTATTATATGGAAAGCAGTACTCCTGGAAATTTCACCTTCAAGATAGTGGAGTTGAATATCTTGGGACTGATGACAGATAAATGGGAAGCCTATTTTGCCCAATAAAGACAAACAATTTCAAACAGTGCCAACCGATGAGAAAACTCATCTGGCTGGCTCTGTTTGTTTATATCATACTGTAAAATTCCCCAAAAAAGATTAAATTTCCCCTTTAACCAAACAACTTCATAAACATTTCTCTCCTCTTCCGCCTTTTATTATTACATATATAATTATATTTTATCGCAGAAGAATGAAGAAAGTCTTATTAGCAATGAGTGGAGGCATAGACAGTACAGTGGCCGCCATCTTACTATTAAAGCAAGGATACGAAGTGATTGGGGTAACCTACCGTACTTATGACAATATTTCCAGAGGATGCATGGAAAAAGAGAAGGGATGTTGCAGTGTAGACTCCCTCTTTGAAGCGAAACAAATGGCCAAGAACCTGGGATTTGAACATCACATACTGGACCTCAGAAAAGATTTCAAAGAAACTATCATTTCCAATTTCATCCATGAATACCTGAACGGACGCACCCCTAACCCGTGTGTGTTGTGCAATTCTACTATCAAATGGGGAAAACTGATTGAAACAGCCAATGAATTTGGCTGCCAATATATTGCCACCGGACATTACGCAAGAATCGGACAAGAAGAGGAAAGGCTGTTTTTGAGAAAAGGAAAAGACGAAGCCAAAGATCAGACTTATTTCTTATGGACACTGACACAGGAAAATCTGGCACGTACCATTTTCCCACTGGGAGAACTCACCAAACCGGAAGTCAGACAGATTGCTCTGAAGGAAGGATTTGAAAAACTTTCCAAGAAACAAGAGAGCCAGGAAATCTGCTTCATACCCGACAATGACTACCGGAAATTCCTGGAGGACAACGTAACAGACTATACCCGAAAATATGGACCGGGAGATTTTGTGGATGCCCAAGGACGTAAACTGGGAACACATAAAGGTTTTCCTAACTATACCATCGGACAGCGCAAAGGACTTGGTATCGCACTGGGTGAACCGATGTTCGTGATTGCAATTCTAGCCGACAAGAACCAAGTGGTACTGGGAAGGAAAGAGGAGCTGCAAGGAAAGAGTCTAATGGCAGGCAACATCAATCTGACTAAATATGCAGAACTGCCGGAAGGATTTGAGGCAAGCGTGAAAATCCGTTACCGAAGCCTGCCACAGAAAGCCATTCTTTATCAGGAGGGTGACCAAATAAGAGTGGTCTTCCATGAGAAGGTAGACTCCATTACCCCCGGACAAAGTGTAGTGTTTTATGAAAACGAAGACGTGATTGGCGGTGGAATTATCGCATCCGTCTGATAACTAACCAAACAGACGTGACGTCTTACCTGCTTTCAAAGAGGAATGACATCACGTCTGTCTGCTTTACATCTGTCAGTCGATAAATTTGATTTTCCCCATATCACGTGGCTTGGCTGCCGGAGCCTCATCCGGGTAACCCAAAGAAATGGCATAGAGCAACTGATGAGTTCTAGGAAAATCCAACTGATTAAACAACTCTTTCCCCTCTTCGCTTGTCAAGAAACGAGTAATCTGCCCCAAACAGCAAGTACCCAATCCCATAGATTGAGCTGCAGTGATTATGTTTCCACCCAAAAGTCCACAGTCTACCTGAGACAAATCGTATGTAGCATCGTATGCAATCAGAATAAGGCAAGGAGCTCCATAAAAGGCTTTAGCCTTAGTGCTAGCACCGTTCTTCTGACGCTGGGCATTAAATCCTTCATCAATCTTAGCCAAGAAATCGGGATTACGCACCACTCTAACCTGCCACGACTGCTTATACATTCCATTAGGCGCGTTAATTCCACATTTCAGAATTTCCTGCAACTTACTTTCTTCTACTTGCTGAGGCTTGTATTTACGGATACTTCTACGCTCCATAATCGTTTTTACCACTGCCTCACTTCTGCTTTCCACGGTCTGAACATTCACACCCCCTGCTTCACCTTCGGGCTGTTTAGACGAATTTCCACAAGAGAAGCACATCATACCAGAGAGCGCAATCGCTCCCAAACACAAGAATTTATTCATATCTGTCATTTTTAATTAGAGTATATCCAAAAAGTAAATCATTCTAACATCCTAATCAGCCAATTGTTTCATTCAAACCACTCATCCGCCTTCTTATTGGCAGCCACCACCACTTCAGAATCCGAGCAGCAAACCAATGTTGAAACAATCAAGGCCAAAAGACTCCCATCGTCCAGCAATCCTCCAGGGAGCATATCCGGCACAGCGTCTACTGGTGAGATGAAATACCCAAGCGCTCCGACGATTGCTGCTACCTGCTGAGGGGTGGCCTTTCCCAAAGCCATAGCATAATACAATTTCAAAGCATTGACCACCACTTCTCGTCCAGCCTTCCTGGCAAACTTGGCCATCTTATCCCAAAAGCTGCTTTCCGAATAAGACTGTTGATATTTTTCCGTATCCATCTGTCATGTATTTGATTATTCCGCAAGATACATCTTTTTCAAAATAGAAATAGAATTCAGCCGTGAAAACTTTCATACAATATCATAAAAAAACGAGTCAAGAACAATTAGAGGAGAGAAAACAAGCGGTTATCATTTAAAAACATATTAACTTTGATGCACTATTAAAATACTTGTTATATGATAAATATGGAAACGATTGGCTTGTCGGATATAAAAGGTATCCTAACAGGCAACGCACAAGATATGGAAGGAGCTACCGGAATCACGGTCATCCTAGCTCCAGAAGGAGCCGTTTGCGGAGTAGATGTGAGAGGTGGGGCACCAGCTACCAGGGAAACCGATTTGTTGAAGTCGGAAAAAATGGTAGAAAAAGTTCATGGTGTTTTTCTCTCCGGAGGAAGTGCCTACGGACTGAATGCGGCAGCCGGCATAATGGATTTCCTGGAAGAAAAGAAAATCGGATTTAATGTGGGAATCGGAGTAGTCCCCATCGTTACAGGGGCATGCCTCTTTGACCTTGCCATAGGCAGCAGCAAAAGTCGCCCTGACAAAACGATGGGTTACAAAGCTTGTGAAAATGCTTTTTCGGGAGAAAATCTGGAAGAAGGAAATGCAGGAGCAGGCACGGGTGCTACCGTAGGGAAAATCTGCGGAACAGGAAGAATGATGAAAGGTGGACTAGGTATCTATGGATTAAAAGTTGGCGATTTGAAGGTAGTTTCCATCGTGGCTGTAAATGCACTAGGAGACATCATTGACTATGAAGACGGACATAAGATAGCCGGACTGCTCACAGAAGACAAAAATAGCTTCTACCCGTCTACACAAGCTATTCTCGAACTTGGGATGAGCGACAAAAACTCCAATCCGTTTTCTACCAACACAACTATAGGGTGTGTTATCACCAATGCCAAATTATCCAAAGCTGAAGCCAACGCCCTTGCATCCATCGCTCACGACGGCTTCGCCCGAACAATGCAACCTTCGCATACCAGAAACGACGGAGATACCATCTTTGTGCTTTCAACAGGAGAGCAAGAATTTGAACCCATGAGTGTTGGAGTCTTGGCAGCCGAAACAATGGGAAAAGCTGTCAACAGAGGAGTTGCAAATGCAAGCTCGATTTTTGATGTAAAATGTGCCAAAGACTTTTCTCTTTGACCTTGATATATAAATTGCTCCTAGTCGCCTAAAACGAAAATCCATCCCATAGATGGAAGAGCGACTGGAAAGCAATCTTTTTATAAATAGCCTCAACTATAAGCCTCCTAGAATTTAAAATTTACGTGCAATATATCAATTCCATTATTTTTTTCAATTCTCATCCATCTTAACAATATCATAATACTTATTACTTTACCAATACTACCCATACTATAACACAAAACAAGACAATCCATAAACAAAATTATATCTATTCGCTAAATAACACACCTTTATGCTAATTTAAAATCATCCATTACAACAAACAATCTAGAATAATTCAGCAGTATATCCCATCATTTCCAGTCCTCTGAAAAAACATCAAGAGATTATTATCCGATATTTGCAGATTCATTCCATTTATTCTATATTTGTTGTCAGATAATCAAACATTAAATTTACTATTATGATTAAAATCTATGGAATGGACACTTGTCCTGACTGTACTTATATAGACAGTCAAGTTACAGATCACAGCAATTACGAAATCATTGATATTGGCAAACACGTAAAAAGTTTGAAAGCATTCCTGAAACTCCGCGACAGTCACCCTGCCTTCGACGAAGCAAAGAAAGTGGGAGCCGTAGGGATTCCTTGTTTTGTACTTGAAGATGGAACTGTAACCCTCTCTCCCGAAGAAGCCGGGCTAAAGGCAAAACCAATATCAGAAGGTGCCACTTGCAATCTGGACGGCAGTGGATGCTAATCATAAAAAAGGACTACAAGAATGAAAAAAATCCTATATCTACACGGATTCTTCGCATCGGGAAATTGTGTACCTTCCCTAACTATCAAAGAGGCTTTCTGCAACAGGCAGACCTATGAAGGGAAAATAGAAGTGCTGACTCCCGATTTGCCCCTCCACCCCAAAGAGGCCCTAGAGTTCATACATAATCTCTGCGACCGTGAAAAACCAGACTTGCTAGTAGGCAATAGTTGCGGAGCCTTTTTAGCACAGATTATTGCACCTATGGTAGGGATTCCGGCGCTTTTGGGAAATCCGCATCTGCAAATGACTCAATTTCTGAAGGAAAGAATCGGGACACACCAATACAATTCTCCAAGAAATGACGGACAGCAAGAGTTCTCTATTACTCAAGAACTTATTGATGAATTCGCTCAAATAGAAGCACATCAATTCGACTATACTTCACCTTATTATAGTGATAAAGTATGGGGACTCTTCGGCGACAAAGATACGTTGGCACATTTCGAGCCTCAGTTCATCAAATATTATAACCAATCGTTCCACTTTCCGGGAGCTCACACCCCCACAAAAGACGAAGTGAGGGAATGGTATGTTCCCATCATCGAAAAAATGTTGCAGACGTTTCATAAGTCTGGAGATGGATGCCGGTATTTCCAACATTTCAAAGGGGGAAAGTACAAACTGATTGGCACCGCTTTCGACTCCGAAACTAAAGAAAGGATGGTAGTATATCAAGCACTGTATGGCGAGATGTCTTACTGGATAAGACCCGAAAAAATGTTTTTTGAAAAGGTTACACGAAACGGAAAGACATTCAATCGTTTTACAGAAATATACCGATAATGGTATTCTCCATATCCTTATTATTATAAAAGAGAACGGTCTTGCAAAATCGGAAAATATCCAATTGCAAGACCGTTCTCTTTTTCTTTTATCATAAATCCCCACTACCCTCCCTCATTCATTATGTAATCAATACGTGGTAATACCCAATGCAAACCTATATCAATCTAGGCGGAATACAAAATACACTTATGCCCAATACTAGACATACACTGTAAACAGGTTGCTTGAATCCCTAAGCACAAATAAAAAACAGCACCGAAGTGCGAAGTATTGCCATCACAAAATAAACTACACCAATATCTGTCTGCTTTACAAAAGGTCCACCGTCCAGTTGATACTCTGAATCTGATTATCCAGTTCCCTAAGTTTCTTACAATACCAATCAGTATCCCGTCTCATCTCTGCCACATCAACCATACGCACATACTTAATCTCATTACGCCCGTATCTAGTCTCGTTTTCAGTCACATGTTTCAGTACATCACGCATCAAAGCCACTCGCATCGAAAGAGTATCTCTCTCTGCTAGTAGTTGAGTAAGATTCTCACCATTATGTACTACTTGCATATTCGTATAATTAATTCGATAAATCAAATCTTTCAACTGAGCCAGACATTCGTCCAATTCTTTATATAGATTGGTAACATTTTCAGAAGGAGCATCCCCTTCTTGTACCTTGGAACTATCTTTTAAACGCTCTTTTAACTGACTGATTCTTTTTTGCAAATCAGCCCGACTGCTAAGTGCTTCTGCTAATTTCATTGCCGCAATATTTAAATTAAAATCATTACAAAGATAAAAACAAAAAATGAAATGTAATCTACTTCAATGCAAAAAGAAGGAATTAATAAGTCCCAATAGTGAGCAAATCAATAATTTTTCTTACTTTTACTCCCCCATTTCAACATTTAGAAGATTATGATAAAAATATTTTGTGTCAACACACAAACCACCAAAGAGTTTCCAGAAGGAACTACTTTAATGGATATGCTTCCAGAGTTTAATTTTGAACAACCTTATCCTATCCTTTCAGCCAAAGTGAACAATGTAAGCCAAGGTCTGAAATATCGTGCGTTTAACAACCGACAAGTTGAATTTCTAGATTACCGTTCTTATCTAGGTCGTAGCGTATATAGCAATTCACTCTGCTTTTTGCTATCTAAAGCTCTAATTGATCTTTTTCCGAAGAGCAAGGTGGTAATACGCCGCCCCATTTCAAAAGGTTATTTCTGCTCTGTAGACAAAGGAGATGGTTCTTCTCTTACACAAGAGGACCTTGACAAGATATGTCAGCACATGAAAAACCTTGTAGAAGCCGACCTTCCTTTTCGCCGTTTTGAAGTGAAACAGGAAGAAGCCATCGAACTATTTTCCAAACTAGGCTATCAAGATAAGGTAACACTGCTTAAGACAGTCAATGATGTCTATGTAAACTACTATACCCTTGGGGATACTCCTGATTATTACTACGATGCACTACTTTCAAGCACCGGGTACCTGAAGAAATGGAGTCTGACCATGTATCGCGACGGATTGCTGCTGAGAGTACCCGACAGACATCAACCGGAACAACTTGCCCCATTCTTTGAGCAACCTAAGACTTTTGAGATTTTTTCTGAAAGCTTTAAATGGAACAAAATTATGGGACTTGAAAATGTAGGAAATGTAAACATGGCTTGTGCTAAAGGTGAAGCTCCCGACTTGATTAAAGTGGCTGAAGCTTTACAGGAAAAAAAGATTGTACAGATAGCCGAAGAAATAGACAGCCGTGTACACCGAGACAATCCTGTGCGCATAGTATTAATTACCGGACCAAGCAGCAGCGGAAAATCTACTTTCTGCAAACGACTCAGCATCCAACTAAAAGCATGCGGATTGCATCCTATCTCCTTCTCTACTGATGATTATTTCGTGAACCGACTGGATACTCCTAAATTGCCGGATGGTTCTTACGATTTTGATAATTTCGACACTGTTGACCATGAATATTTACAGAATGATATCATCAAACTGATGAATGGAGAAACAGTAGAAGTGCCCGAATATAATTTCAAGACAGGTATCAGAGAAATGAACGGAAAGAAATTGAAATTGGAAAAGGGAATGGTCTTACTGGTGGAGGGTATCCACGCACTAAACCCACGACTTACCGACCGTTTGCCAGATGAAGCAAAATATAAAATCTTTATCAATACCATTACCAGCATCTCACTTGACGACCATAACTGTATACCTACAAGCGACAACCGCTTACTGAGAAGAATCGTCAGAGACTATAACAAAGGAGCCTTCACTGCTCGAGAATCCATTGCCAACTGGCCCAATGTACGTCGTGCCGAAGTTAAATGGATTTACTCATTCCAAGAGAATGCCGATGTCATGTTCAACTCCACTTATATCCTGGAGTTTGCCGTACTGCGCGCTCATGCCGAACAAATTTTGATGACAGTTCCCAAAAACTGTCCGGAGTACAGCGATGCGCATCGGCTCATGAAGTTCTTAAACTACTTCACCCCCGTATCTGACAAGGACATTCCATCTACTTCTCTTATCAGAAGTTTCATTGGAGGAAGCAACTTATAATCAATAAAAAAGGATTCAAACGAACCACTTCAACCATCGGTCCGTTTGAATCCTTTGCTATTTTCTGCCATATCAATCTTTATCCAAGCAAGCATCCAAATCAGCAATCAGCTGCTCTTTGTCCATGTGCTGGCCAATAAAGACAATTTTCTGCATACGGTCACCATAATGCTCGTCCCAGTCACGAAGCAACCCCGGCTCCTGTTGCATCATTCTCAACACCTCTTCTTTTGGCATCGCTGCATACCACTGCCCCACCTCACTCAACTGCTTCTGCTGTCCGGCCTGCTCAAACAAACAAGTCATATCCGGACTATCATTGAAATAACATACCCCTTTGGCACGAATGACACTAGCCGGCCACTTGGCACTGATAAAATAATCAAACCTGTTCATATCAAAAGCAGGGCGGCGATAGTACACAAACGTTTCTATACCATATTCACCAGCCTCTCCCTCTTCATGATGGTGATGATGGTGACAATGACAGCCTTCAGGATGTCCTTCGTGACCACAGCCATGCGATTTTTGGGAAGCATGCGACTCTTCCTGTCCACTACAATCCTTCCCCAGTTCCTGAATCCATCCGGCAGAAGCCGCTACCTTCTCATAGCGAAAAGAATGTGTTCCCAAGATTTTTTCCAGTTCCACATCGGCATGATCACATTCAATGATTTCAGCTTGTGGCTGCAAAGAACGGATTATCTGACAGATTCGTTTCCGTTCTTCCTCGTTTACTTCCGAAGCCTTATTCAGCAGCACCACATTACAAAATTCAATCTGCTGAATCAACAAGTTCTCAATGTCGTCTTCTCCCAGTCCCTTTTTAGTGAGATGCTCTCCACATCCGAACTCACTCTGCATACGCAACGCATCTACCACGGTTACAATACAATCCATCTTGCAAATTCCGTAAGCTGTATAAGCCCCTCCCATGCTTGGAATAGAACAGATGGTCTGTGCTATCGGTTCCGGGTCACAAATACCACTGGCCTCAATAACGATATAATCAAACTGCTGCATTTTCATCAGTTCAAAGACCTGTTCTATCAGGTCGGTCTGCAGCGTACAACAGATACATCCATTCTGCAAAGCCACCAAACTACTGTCCTTGCTGCCTACCACACCACCTTTCTGTATCAGTTCCGCATCAATATTCACCTCACCGATATCATTTACAATTACTGCAAATCTAATCCCTTGCTTATTAGCGAGAATACGGTTAACCAATGTAGTCTTTCCGCTTCCCAAGTATCCGGTCAACAACAATACCGGAATATCTTTTACTGTTTTATTATCTGTCATTTCATTTATCTTTTAGTCCGACCAAGGTCCCTGTCAATCCAAATAATTCATTTGTCCTTACTTTTTTCTGATGCGAAATTACAATTATTTTAGTCAAGTTTAGAATGAAATACGGTATTTACCGCAAAACCACCCCAATATCAAAAGCAATTTAAAAATAAAGCATAATCAACAACATTCCCACCAGAATAGAAACTCCGGTTGCCACCATACCCGGCATCATAAACGAATGATTCAACACATACTTACCAATGCGGGTAGTTCCTGTACGGTCAAAATTGATGGCAGCCACCACCGTAGGGTAATTCGGAATAAAGAAATATCCGTTTACCGCCGGAAACAATGCAATCATCAGATAAGGAGAGATACCCAAAGCCAATCCCAGCGGTACAATGGCACGCACCGTTGCCGCCTGACTATACAAGAGGATAGACATTGCAAACAAAGCCACCCCAAACAGCCAAGGCATACTCTGCACGATACTTTCGATAGAAGTAGTGAGCTGCTCCAGATTACCTTTGATGAAAGTGTCGCCCATCCAAGCAATACCAAAGATGGCAACCACAGCCTGCACCCCTGCCGGGAACACACTTCCCTGCACAGCCTTTATGCCATCTATACGCATAATCAACAGAATCAGTGCAGCTGCGCTCAACATCAATATTTCAATGATATACGGCATTTCCATCATCACCGGCTGCCCGTCTTTAATAAAAGTAGGACGCAGGCTGTCTATCGAGCCAAACAACACAATCAAGAAAGTTGCCAGCAAGAAAATGATGACTGCTCCTCGTGCCTTCTTTACATTGTGCACATCGGCAGTAGTCACCTCTTCCTCGTTCAGCAGCCCCTCTTTTACACGGCGCTGATATTCAGGGTCATCTACCAGTTCTTTTCCCACACGCATCGAAAAGAAAGCAGCCACTAGCACTCCCACCAAAGTAGCAGGAACTGTCACCTTCAAGATATCAAAGAGTGAAACTCCCGAAAGCAGTCCAAGCAGAGCCACCGTTGCCGCCGATATGGGGCTAGCCGTGATAGCCTGCTGAGAAGCAATGACAGCAATACCCAACGGACGCTCCGGTCGAATCTTAGTATCGCGGGCTACTTCAGCAATCACGGGAAGAACCGAATAAGCCACGTGTCCTGTTCCTGCCACAAAAGTAAACAGATAAGTCACAATCGGGCTGAGGATAGTAACCTGCGACGGATTCTTACGCAGCACCTTCTCTGCCAATTTCACCATATAGTCCAGCCCACCGGCTGCCTGCATACATGAAGCAGCAGAAATCACCGCCACAATCATCAGCATCACATCAACCGGAGGTGCCGTAGGCTCAAGGCCGAATATAAATACCAGGATAGCCAAACCAACTCCTCCCATCACTCCTAAGCCAATACCACCCAGTCGAGCTCCGATGATAATGGCTACCAAAACAATCAAAAACTGTAAAAGCAACATATATAAACTTTGAATAAAACAAATTACAAAATCAATAGAATGCCGGTCTTTTATAAATTATACACCTCAAGCAACACACTGTTTATTACCTAACATAACCATGCTTTTCATTCTAGCTTTATGTTTTCCTATTGCAACCCAACGATATCACTAACCTTATACCGTTGTGCTACAAATATAAGATAAATCCTCTAAAGAGCCGCACGTTCTGCAAAAGTTTTATAAATTTCGCTTAAATAGATTACTGAATTCTTGGTCGTATCTCACTATTTATGCTAAATTTGTTAAAAAGTAGTTTGGAGTATTCATTTTTGTATTTAACTAAGGAATATGCAGCAAATCGTTTTCGTTGATACCGAAGTAGGAATAGCCGACAGGAAGATTCATGACATAGGAGCCTGTAAGGAAAATTATACTCTTCACACTGGAAAAGTGGAAGAACTGATTGATTTTATCAAAGACTGCCATTTTATTTGCGGACACAATCTCATCCACCATGATTTGAAATATCTGGCTTCTGCCATAGAAGGAGATATTGACAGCCACCCCATCGACACACTATATCTGTCACCTTTATTGTTTCCTAAACGACCATATCACTCTTTGCTCAAAGACGACAAGCTGCAAGTTGACGAACTCAACAATCCGGTTAATGATTGCAAGAAAGCGCAGATACTATTCAATGATGAAGTAAAAGCTTTTCAAGAACTGCCGGAAACCTTACAACATATCTTTTATAATCTTCTGAAAGAAATTCCCGAGTTTAAAGGCTTCTTTGAATATCTCCGCTACAACCCTTTTCGCGGACTGCTGAGTCTGTTTAAACGAAATGAATCGGAAATTAAAGAATTCTTTCAAGGTAGGATCTGTGCCAATGCCCCTGTCGACCTGATGATCAAGTCGTATCCGGTGGAGCTGGCTTATGCTCTTGCTCTCATCCATGCCGACGACTGCCAGTCCATCATTCCACCATGGACACTCAAAAACTACCCCAAGATTTACAATCTAATTACCCTGCTCAAAAATAAACCTTGTGAGCAGGAATGTCCTTATTGCCGGGAAAAACTGAATGCGCTGTCTGCCCTCCATAAATACTTTGGTTACGAAAGTTTCCGAAGCTACAATGGCGAACCGCTGCAAGAAAGAGCGGTGCAGGCAGCCATCGAAGGAAAATCTATCCTTGTGGTATTTCCTACCGGTGGGGGTAAATCGATTACTTTTCAACTTCCGGCTTTTATGGCAGGAGATAATGCACACGGACTTACAGTTGTGATTTCTCCATTACAGTCGCTGATGAAAGACCAGGTAGACAACCTTAAAGACCTCGGAATTACCAGTGCGGCAACTGTAAACGGACTTCTCAGCCCGGTAGAAAGAGCCGATGCCTACCAACGTATCTCCGACGGTTCGGTTTCCATCTTATACATCGCTCCGGAAATGTTACGTTCCAAAACCATCGAAAAGATGCTCATGTCGCGTAATGTGGTACGGTTTGTCATCGACGAGGCTCATTGTTTCTCTTCTTGGGGACAGGATTTCCGTATCGACTATCTCTATATAGGTGAATTTATCCGCAAATTGCAAAAGAACAAATCCAACGGACAGACCATTGCTGTTTCTTGCTTCACCGCTACTGCCAAGCAGAAGGTTATCAGCGACATACGCGATTATTTCAAGAACGAACTACAACTTGACTTGGAAATCTTTGCATCGAATGCTGCCAGAGAGAACCTTACTTATAATGTACTCTATAAAGAAACAGAAGATGATAAATACATCGAACTACGCAACTTGATTGAGAGAAAGGACTGCCCTACCATCATTTATGTATCACGCACTCAACGTGCCGTAAACCTAGCCTGCAAGCTGACTGCCGATGGTTTTCCGGCAAAAGCATTCCACGGGAAGATGTCCTCCAGGGAAAAGATTAATCACCAAGAAGCATTTATCCGCAATGAAGTCCGCATTATTGTAGCTACTTCTGCTTTCGGTATGGGAGTGGACAAGAAAGACATCAAACTGGTAATTCACTATGATATCTCAGACTCTCTAGAAAACTATGTACAAGAGTCTGGACGAGCCGGAAGAGACAACCGAATACAGGCAGAATGTTATGTACTTTATAACGATACCGACCTCGACAAACATTTTATTCTACTCAACCAGACAAAACTGAGCATCAGCGAGATACAACAAGTATGGACAGCTATTAAGCGCATGACAGGCAATCGCAAGCGTATCTGTTGTTCAGCCTTGGAAATTGCCCGAATGGCCGGATGGGACAACTCGGTATCTGAGATAGAAACTAGGGTAAAGACCGCCATCGCTGCTCTTGAAAATGCCGGTTACATTAAGCGAGGCAATAATATGCCGCGTGTCTATGCCACCGGAATCAAGGCAAAAAACGTGGAAGAAGCCACCAAGCGTATCAACTGCTCCACACTTTTTGAAGATGAGAAGCAACAACAATCTGCCAAGCGCATCATCAAATCATTGATTTCTAGCCGGTGCATTGCTGAAGCGGGAAACGATGATGCAGAATCGAGAGTTGACTATCTGGCAGATACCTTAGCCATTCCAAAGGCAGAAGTTATCACTGTTATCAATAAGATGCGCGAAGATGGACTCCTGGCAGATACTCAAGATATGTCGGCTTATATCCAAAAGGAGGACACTCAACGACGCACTTACATGGTCTTAGAGCGTTTTGTCAAACTCGAAGAGTTCCTTCTTTCGTGTATAAAAGATAATGAAGTAAATGAGTTTAACCTTAAGGAACTCAATGCTAAAGCCGACTTGCAAGGCATCACTTCGACCAGTGTAAAGAACCTACGAACCATTCTGTATTTCCTGACTGTAAAACATTATATTCAAAAAGAGGAATATAAAGGAACTTCGAATGTAAAACTCGTGGCAATCATACCCAAGGAAACGATTATCGAAAAATTCAGAAAAAGAATTGATATCTGCAAGTTTATTGTGGATGAGTTTTATTCTAAAATTGAAACTCTCTCTGCTTCTAAAACAGAATCTATATCTTCAGTTACGAAAGACTTCTCTGTGTCTTTTTCACTTGTAGGACTATATAATAAATACCGCACAGAAATCATCAGTGAAAAGAGTATTAGTCAAAATGATGTACAAGATGCCCTGCTGTATCTTTCTACCATTGGAGCAATCGGCCTTGAAGGTGGTTTTTTAGTTCTTTACAACGGTATGGAAATAAACCGCTTGCAAATGGACAACAGAATTCGGTATAAGAAAGAGGACTATACCGCTCTGAGCGAATTTTACACACAAAAGATTCAGCAAATTCACATTGTAGGAGAATTTGCCAATATGATGGTCAAGGACTATCATGCCGCCCTACAGTTTGTAAATGATTATTTTCAGATGGATTTCCGCAAGTTCATCAGCACCTACTTTAAGGGCGAACGTGCGGAAAAACTGAACCGCAACATGACTTCGCAACGCTATCAGAAACTGTTTGGTTGCTTGTCGGTCCAGCAAAAGCGTATCATCGACGATGACGAGTCGAAGCATATCGTGGTGGTGGCAGGTCCCGGAAGTGGAAAGACACGGGTGCTGGTACACAAACTGGCTGCTATGCTCACACTAGAGGATGTGAAACACGAACAACTCCTTATGGTGACTTTCTCACGAGCTGCTGCTACGGAGTTTAAGATGCGCCTGAAAGAACTGATAGGCAATGCGGCCAATTTTGTGGAAATAAAGACTTTCCACTCCTATTGCTTTGACTTGCTGGGACGAATTGGAAGCCTCAACGAAGCGGAAGAAGTAGTGAAAAAGGCTGTAAAAATGATTCGTGAGGGTGAAGTGGAACCCGAACGTGTGGCAAAAAGTGTCTTGGTGATTGATGAAGCACAAGATATGGACAAGGATGAATTCGACCTGATTTGCGCCTTAATGGAGGTAAACGACGGGATGCGTGTAATCGCTGTAGGCGACGATGACCAGAACATTTATGAATTTCGTGGCTCAGACTCCCGCTATATGCGCTCATTGGTAACCGATTACGAGGCGCAGATGTATGAACTGGTGGAAAACTACCGGAGCAAAGAGCATATCGTACGTTTCTCCAATGCCTTTGCCCACCTGCTTTCAAACCGCCTCAAGAACAAGGAAATCACAGCAGTTTCTCACGAACCGGGCGTAGTAGCTCTCACCAGACATCAGTTCCCTTATTTGGAAGAAACGCTCACCGAAGCGCTTCGTCTGAACCCTATAAAAGGTTCTTCCTGCTTGATGACTGCTACCAATGATGAGGCTTTCCGTATACTTGGTCTGCTTACCAAGAAAGGTATCCATGCCAAATTGATTCAGTCGAACGACGGCTTTTCCTTGTACAACTTGGCTGAAGTGCGTTATTTCCTCAGAAAACTCACTCCACAAGCTACTTCGAACAATGCTCCGGTTCACCAGAGTCCTGTCATCAGCGACAAGGAATGGAACGATGCCATAGAAAGTCTTACCCAAGTATATGCCGACAGCACTTGTTTGGAAAACTGCCTGCAAATGCTGACTGCGTTTGAAAAAACCTCCAACCGCAAATACCGGAGCGACTTGATAGAGTTCATCAAGGAGTCCAATTTTGAAGATTTCTACCAGGAAGAACAGGGAGCAGTCTATGTTTCCACCATCCACAAGTCGAAAGGAAGGGAGTTTGACAATGTATATCTCCTGCTCAACCATCTGCAAATACAAAACGATGAAGCACTGAGAAAGCTATATGTAGCCATGACCCGTGCCAAAAACGAGCTCTACATTCATTACGTACAAACACCGGTAATAGACCGTGTACGTCCTTCGTTTGTCACCTTCCAGACAGATGAAAGGGAGCATCCTTCCCCGGAAGAGATAGCTCTCCAACTTACTCACAAGGATGTTTTTTTGGACTTTTTCAAGGACAAAAAGAACAAGATACTCCAACTTCACAGTGGATGCCAGCTTACTTTGCACCACGATGTCTTCTATGCAACAATCCACAACGAAGTCTGTCCGGTAGCCAAGTTGTCGAAAACATGCTACAACCGTCTGGTAGAATTGTTTAGAAAGGGATATGCTCCATTTCGGGCGGAGGTGCGCTTTGTTGTGGCTTGGAAAAAGGAAGAGGATGCAACGGAAACGGCTGTCTTGCTGCCTAATGTGTATTTCAGAATGAGGGAATAAGAAAAAAAAAAGAAAGCGACCTTTTTCAAGACCGCTTTAAATGTTTTCACAACGGAATAATCCTTATTGTGATTTACTTCATTTAGTTTTGCAAATATACTATATATTTTTAAAATTATATGCCCTTATCAAGTATTTTTTTTATCTTTGATGCAAATTGTAATAAATTAAGATATGAAAAAGACATTAGGCCTAGACTTGGGGACAA